>CAYYHO010000307.1:0-2502 GCA_964471725.1 uncultured Methyloversatilis sp.
AGACGAGATTCATCTGCGCCTGCGCCAGCTGGTAAGGATTGGCGAGCATCTTGGCCATCATGTCCATGAAGGCCTGGGCGATGCCCAGCTCGTCCTGCGGCGGGGTGGCGCCCTTCTTCAGCTGGCGCCGCATGTGCTCGGTGATCAATTTCGAGGCGCGCTCGGCCACCTCGGCGTAGGTCTTGGCGACTTCCTGCGGATCGGGCAGGGGGGGCTGCGGTGTATTGGCGGGGCTGGTGTCTTGCGGCATGTCGGGTCACTCCGGTCTGGGTCAATGCGGCGGGGCGTAACGGATGATACCGTTCTCGAGGCTGCGCTCTAGGCGGCGCTGGTGGTGCAGGTGATTCAGGTGGGCGATGGCTTCGCCCATGGCGAACATCGTCTGGTGCGGGTCCTCGATCGGCCGCCCGAACAGGGTCGCCAGCAGCTCGCAGGCGCTGTGCGGACGCTCGCGGCAGGCGGCGAGCAGGTCGGCGCAGCGCGCGGCATGGTGCGCCTGCAGTTCTGCGACGCGCGCCTGCAGGCCGCGGAACGGCCGGCCGTGCGAGGGCAGCACCAGCGTGTCGGCGGGCAGCGCGGCGAGGCGTTCGAGCGAAGCGAGAAACAGGCCGAGCGTGTCGGCTTGCGGGTCGGCGGCGTAGGCGCTGACGTTGGTCGAGATGCGCGGCAGCAGCATGTCGCCGGCAACCAGCACGCCCAGCGCGGCGCAGTACAGGCTGGCATGCTCCGGCGCATGGCCATAGCCGACGATGACGGACCAGTCGTGCCGGCCGACGCGGATGACGTCGCCGTCGAGCAGGCGTCGGTAGGTGGCGGGAATGGCCGGCACGCCGCGCCGGTAGGCGTTGCCGCGCTTGCCCAAGGCTGTGCAGCGCGCCTCGTCGAGGCCGTGGCGGCGAAAGAAACCGATCATGGTCGGGATGTCGAAGGGCTCGATGGCCGCTGCGATCAGGTGGGCGGTCTGGTACTCGCCCTGCGTCATCCACAGGGGGGCGCCGGTCTCGGCCTCCAGCCAGGCCGCCAGGCCAAGGTGGTCGGGATGGAAATGCGTGACGATCTGGCGGGTTAATTGCCGTCCTGCCAGAACCGACTTCCAGGCATCCCTGACGTCGTCCAGCGCGATGCCGGTGTCTATCGCCGCGAAGCCTGGCTGCCCGTCCGTGGCGTCCTCGAGCAGCCACAGGTTGATGTGGTCGAGAGCGAAGGGCAGCGGCATGCGCAACCAATGCACGCCGGCAGTCACCGGCAGGGTGGCGCCAGGTGCGGGGAGGTTTTCGAAGGGGTAGCTGATCTGCATGGGCCGCCGGGGCGCATTGCCCGGCCAGGGGAAATCTGTTTAACTTATGTTACTTGCTCGATCGCGCATTTTAGCCGAAACCGGCAACATTGTTGCGGCGCAGCAAATCCCTGCGACAACCCTTGCGGCACAACATCGATGTCCGAGCCCACCTATACCATCACCGAACTGGCGCGCGAGTTCGAGCTGACGCCGCGCGCCATTCGCTACTACGAAGACCAGGGGCTGATCACGCCCGCGCGGGCCGGCGTGCAGCGCGTCTATAGCAAGCGCGACCGCACCCGCCTGCGCCTGACCCTGCGCGGCAAGCGCCTTGGTCTGTCGCTCGCCGCGATCCGCGAGCTGATCGACATGTACGACACCGCGCCCGACCAGTCCTCGCAACTCGTCCGGCTGCTCGAAGTGCTGGCGCGCCGCCGTGCCAAGCTCGAACAGCAGCGCGAGGACATTGCCGCCGTGCTGGCAGAGATCGATGCCTTCGAGACGCAGTGCCGTAGCCTGCTGGCCGCCAAGGCGACGCGACGCAGGCGCAGTTGAGTGGTGCAGTTGAGTGGTTGACGTTAACGTCAACGTAAACATACAATAGCCCGCATTCAACGGGGGAACGACATGAGCTATGGCATACCGCGCGGCGAGGCGCGCTTTCAGCCGCGCGACCCGCACTGGGACGCAAAGGTGCGTGACAGCTACGGCAGACAAGGCGTGATGGGCCTGATCGGGGCGCGCCTGGCCGATGTCTGGCCCGGCGGCTGCGAAATCCACCTGCCCTATCGCCCCGACCTGTCGCAGCAGAATGGCTTTTTCCATGCCGGCATCACCTCGACCGTGGTCGACAGCGCCGCCGGCTACGCGGGCTTTTCCCTGATGGCGCTGCATACCGCCGTGCTTTCGGTGGAGTTCAAGATCAATCTGCTAGCGCCGGCCGACGGCGAACTGCTGATCGCCACCGGCGAGGTGGTGAAGCCGGGCAAGAATCTGGTGATCACCCGCGGCGATGCCTGGGTGGTGAAGGACGGCAAGGCGACGCACTGCGCGATGATGCAGCAGACCCTGATGACGATGCACGGCAAATCTGACACGGAGAAAAAATCATGATCGGTCTCAACTTTCAGCTCGGCGAGGACATCGACATGCTGCGCGACACGGTGAAGTCATTCGCCGCCAAGGAGATCGCGCCGCGCGCGGCGGAGATCGACCGCGTCAAC
>CAYYHO010000308.1:0-2189 GCA_964471725.1 uncultured Methyloversatilis sp.
TTGTCGTTCTCGATCGAGAGGTACACCGGCTTGGCGCTCTTGCCCTCGAAGATGATCATGTCCCAGCCGGCGAACTTGATCTCGGCGCCAAAATAGCCGCCGGAGTTGGAGCAGGCGATCGCGTTGGTCAGCGCGCCCTTGGTGACCACCGAATAGCGTCCGCCGGTGGATGCCGGCGTGCCGGTGAGCGGACCGGTGGTCATGATCAGCTTGTTGGCGGGGGACAGCGGATCGACCTTGGGGTCGACTTCGCTGATGAAATACTTGCTCGCCAGTCCGCGCTGGCCGATGTATTGCTTCGCCCACTCCATGTTGAGGGGTTCGGCTGTGCAGGTGCCCTTGCTCAGGTCAACGCGCAGGATTTTGCGGGTCCATGCCATGATGTCGTCTCCTCGTGTCGGGGTCAGGCGCTGGCAGCGGCAGCGCTATCGGTCCTGCCTGCCCGTGCAGCCCATTGGCGCATCCTGTCGAGCCCGGTCCAGTCGGCATCGATATAGGTGATGGCCGCAGTCGGGCAGGCGCTGGCGCAGGCCGGGTCGCCGCCGCACAGGTCGCACTTCTGCACCTTGCCGGTGTCGGCGACGTAATTGACCGTACCGAACGGGCAGGCGATGGTGCACACCTTGCAGCCGACGCAGGTGGCTTCATTGACGATCTTGGCGCCGGTGGCGGCATCGATGCGAATCGCATCGACCGGGCAGGCGTTGAGGCACCAGGCCTCGGCGCATTGGGTGCACGTATAGGGCACCTTGCGGCCCTCATGCTCGAAGTTGAACACCTTGATGCGCGACTTGGCGATGTTGAAGACGCCGTAGTTCTCGTAGGAGCACGCCATTTCGCACTGCAGGCAGCCGGTGCATTTGTTGGCGTCAATGTGCAATGATTTCTGCATTGTCGACCCTCCAGTCACTCGATTGTTCTCGGTTCGGATCCTATCGTCATCCGGTACGCCGCGTGTATCATCGACAAGCATATACCCAATCCGCAGTGACGAGCAAAACGACCGACAAACATTCATGCCAGCAGAGCGCATATCCATCGCGGCAACAGGGTTTGCCGATGAGAGGCTTCCGATACGCGAGGTTTCGGCCACCCTGCAGGAATTCCGCCATGGCTTGCTGTTGGCATTTCCAAACGGCGTCGCCGCCGAAGGCGATACCTTGCGTGTCAGCGACGATCGGGCCACGATGGAAATACGCCTGTCGCCGCAAGCCCCCCGCATCATCGCCGCCCTCCGGCTGCCCAGCCTCCAGGTCGCGATCCGTTTCACCGCCGGCGCCCCGGCGGATCGGGAACGCATGCTGGCCCGCATGGACCGCGCCATGCATCGCGGCGGCGGCTAGGCGCCCGGAACCGAGCGACTCAATCGGCAACCCATGGGGGACATCGGCTCTAGTCTGGCATTGGCCGGGCAACTGGTCGCCGCTGCCGACGCGCGCCTGGCGGGCATTGTTCTGCTGAGCCTGCAGGTCAGCCTGTCCGCCACTCTGATGGCCTGCCTGTTGGGCATGCCCCTCGGCGCACTGCTGGCGGTCGGCCGCTTTCCCGGCCGCCGGGCGCTGATCGTGTTGTTCAACGGACTGATGGGCCTGCCGCCGGTGGTGGTCGGCCTGCTAGTCTACCTGCTGCTGTCGCGGGCCGGTCCGCTCGGGCAGTTCGGCCTGTTGTTTACTCCGGCGGCGATGGTCGTCGCCCAGACCATCCTCATCGTGCCGATCATCGCCGCCCTGGCGCGCCAGACCGTCGAGGATGCCTGGCGCGAATATCGCGAGCAGTTGCGCAGCCTCGGCGCCAGCCGCTGGCGCGCCGCGCTGACGCTGCTCTGGGACGGGCGCTTTTCGTTGACTACTTCAGGCCTGGCCGGCTTCGGCCGCGCGATTGCCGAGGTCGGCGCGGTCATGATCGTCGGCGGCAACATTGACGGCGTCACCCGCGTCATGACCACCACCATCGCGCTGGAAACCAGCAAGGGCGACCTGCCGCTGGCTCTCGCCCTCGGCATGATCCTCATCGCCGTGGTGCTGACCGTCAACACGGCGGCCTTCCTGCTGCGCCAGTGGGCGGAAACACGCTGGGGATAGCGATGGCCTGGCTCGAACTCGACAATCTGGGACTCACCGAGAATGGCGTCTGCATCATCCGCGACGTCAGTATAAAAGTCGGCGCTGGCAGGACGGCGATTCTCGGCC
>CAYYHO010000308.1:2201-2484 GCA_964471725.1 uncultured Methyloversatilis sp.
GCAAGAGCACCCTGCTGCGGCTCATGCACGGCCTGCTGCGGCCGAGCGCAGGCAGCTGCCGCTGGCCGCAGCCGCTCACGCAGGGCATGGTGTTCCAGCGTCCGGTGATGCTGCGCACCACGGCGCTGGCCAACGTCGAGTATGGTCTCAAGCTGCGCGGCGTCAGCCAGCCGGCACGCCGCCGGCTGGCGCTGGCGGCGCTGGAACGCGTCGGCCTGCCGGCCATCGCTGCGCGCCCCGCGCGCCGGCTGTCCGGCGGCGAACAGCAGCGCGTCGCGCTGGC
>CAYYHO010000309.1:0-2472 GCA_964471725.1 uncultured Methyloversatilis sp.
CCTCGCGCAGCATTTCGGCGATATTGTCCTCGGTCAGGCGCGCCTGGCCGCGCAGGGTCTTGACGACCTTGGCGAGTCGTTGGGTCAGATTGTCGAGCATGGGTGGACCTGAAAAATCGGCGCTGCGAAGGGGCTGTGCACGGCGTCGGCAGGAAGCCGGCAAAGGCTTGGTGTAGACTGCAAATATGCCGTCGATTCTACTGCAATCGCCCCTGCCGCATTTCCTCGCTGCCACGCTGTATGTCGGACTGGCCGTGCTTTTCTGGCGGACGCGCTGGCGCGGTGCGGTTCTCGATCAGCCGGTCCGGGGCCAGCCATGGTGGGGGCGCGCCTTGCTGCTGCTGGCGCTGCTGCTGCATGCCATTGCGCTGGGCACGGACATCGCGCCGGCCGCTGCGGCGAACCTGCGTTTCGGGTTTGCCGTGGCCCTGTCGACGATGACCTGGCTGGCGGTCGCGCTGTACTGGATCGAGAGTTTCTACGCCCGCATGGAAGGCCTGCAGATGCTCGGCCTGCCGCTGGCGGCGCTGTGCGCCGTGCTGCCCTGGCTGTTCCCGGGCCAGCACCTGCTCGCCAACGCCGACTCGCCCTACTTTCGCCTGCATTTCCTGATGGCGATGCTGGCCTACAGCCTGTTCACGTTGGCCGCCCTGCATGCCATCCTGATGGCCGTCACCGAACGCCGACTGCATAGCGGCCGCCTGACCCCGCTGCTGGCGGGCCTGCCGCCCCTGCTGACGATGGAGGCCCTGCTGTTCCGGCTGATCCATATCGCCTTCGGCCTGCTGACGCTGACCCTGATCTCGGGGGCGGCATTCTCCGAGCAAATCTTCGGCAAGGCACTGCCCTTCAATCACAAGACGGTGTTCGCCGTGCTGTCCTGGCTGATTTTCGCCGCGCTGCTGTTCGGGCGCCACCGCTACGGCTGGCGCGGACGTATCGCCCTGCGCTGGACGCTCACCGGCTTTGCGGCCCTGCTGCTGGCCTACGTGGGCAGCCGTTTCGTGCTGGATGTGATCCTCGGGCGTTCCTGACCTTGATCGACCTGCCGCTGTCCACCCTGTCGATCGCGCTGATCGTCCTGCTGATTCTCTCCGCGTTTTTCTCGATGTCGGAGACCAGCATGATGGCGTCCAACCGCTTCCGGCTGCGCCACCTGGCCGCCCAGGGGCATCGCGGCGCACGGCTGGCGCTCTCCCTGCTGGCCCAGGCGGACAAACTGCTGGGCGTCATCCTGCTCGGCAACAACCTCGTCAACGCGGGCATCGCCACGCTGATCAGCGTCATCACCATCGAACTGATCGGCGAGGACAAGTGGGCCCTCGGCGCGGCCACGCTGTTCACCACCTTCATCATCCTGGTCTGCTCGGAAATCACCCCGAAGGTGATTGCCGCCACCTATGCCGACCGCCTGACGCCGGTGCTGGCCTTCCTGCTCTGGCCGCTGCTGCGCGCGGTCTATCCGGTGGTCTGGTTCGTCAATCTGTTTTCGCGCGGCTTGCTGGGGCTGATGTTCATCAAGGCCAGGGGTCTCGACGATGCGCCGCACCTGACGGCGGACGAGTTGCGTTCGGTGGTGCTGGAATCGGGCAAATTCATTCCCGCCGAGCACCGCGCGATCCTCGTCAACCTGTTCGACCTCGAGCATGTTTCGGTCGAGGACATCATGACGCCGCGCGGCGAAATCGAAAGCATCGACCTCGCCGCGCCGCTGGAGGAAATTGCCGCCAAGCTGGCCACCAGCTTCCACACCCGGCTGCCGGTTTATGAGCGCGAACCCGGCAACATCGTCGGCATCCTGCACCTGCGCCGCCTGCTGTCGGCTACATTGGGCGTGCCGCTGACGGTCGACCTGTTGCGGCAGGAGCTGACCGAGCCTTACTTCATCCCGACCGAGACGCCGGCCTATGCCCAGTTGCGCTTCTTCCGCGAAAACCGCCAGCGTTTCGGCCTGGTGGTCGACGAGTACGGCGAACTCCTGGGCCTGGTCACCATCGAGGACATCATCGAGGAAATGGTCGGCAAATTCACCACCAGCATGCCGGGCAGCGTGGCCGCCTTCAGCTGGGATGCCGATGGTACGGCCATGGTCGATGGCGGCAGCAGCCTGCGCGAAGTGAATCGCCTGCTCGGTCTCGCCTTGCCGACCGACGGTCCCAAGACGCTCAACGGCCTGGTTCTCGAGCATCTGCGCGACATACCCGAGATCGGCGTCGGCTTGCGCATCGGTGGCGTCGCCATGGAGATCGTCCAGACCGAAAACCGCCGCGTCAAGATCGTCAAAATCCATCGTCCTTGACGCCAAAGGGCCCAGATCGGGGATTAAGCGCATGGTATTCCGCCTTTACAAGGTCGCACAGGCAAGGCATCATCGCCTGGCATAGCGGCCCAAGGAGCAGGCATGGCGACCCCGAAAACGAGTGACTCACAGGCAAGCTTTAGCTGGGAGGGCAAGGACAAGAGCGGCAAGAT
>CAYYHO010000310.1:0-2471 GCA_964471725.1 uncultured Methyloversatilis sp.
GCCGTCCTCGCCGGGCAGCATCAGGTCGAGCACGATCAGGTCGTAGAGCTCGCGTTCCAGCAGACGGTCCATGCCGGCGGCATCCGCGGCGGTCTTGACGGTGAAGCCCTGCTCGGCGAGATAACGCTCCAACTGGCTGCGCAGGCGCAGATCGTCATCGACGACGAGGATCTTCGGTTTGCGGGTGTCGGTGTTCATGGGGCGAGGATACTGCCGTTTTGTCTCGTTTTGCCTCATTTTCCCTTAGGACGTTGCCGGATGTTGCAACCAGGCCGGACCGCAAAGGATTGTTACAAACCCTGATGCCGCCTGGGTGCGGGGGCGGCCTAGAATGCGGGCATGAAAAATCCTGCCCGCCTGCTCGTTCTCCTGTCGCTCGTCCTGCTCGCCTTTACAGTTGCGGCGCAGGGCAGGCCGGGGTACGGTCCGGGCCCGGGCAACCAGGGCGGCGGACCGGGGCCGATGTACGCGCAGCAGGATGAGCAGCGCGAAGCGATGCGCGAGGCGCGCCGCAGGGAGCACATGGAGCAGCGCGAGGAGCGTCGGCGCGAGAATCGCCAGCACCGCGAAATGTGGCAGCAGATGAGCCCGGAAGAGCGCCACCAGTTGCGGCGCGACATCCGCGATGCCGGCCAGGACCTCTATCCGCACCAGCGGCACCGGCGCCGCGACTGAGCGCCAGGTAGTTGTGGGAGGGGGCTAGCGCTTCGCCAGCCGCCTGATGCCCAGGCCGGCAGCCAACAATATCAGCAGGGCAAGCAGCCATTCGCCGTTGAACGGCTCGGCGGCCTGTGCAGCGGGCGTCGTCGCCTGTGTCGTGGTATGCATCGCGGCGGCCTGCGGCGCAACGGCTGTTGCGCGCGCATCCCCGGCAACGGCGACATGGGGCGTTGCAATCGAGGCAGCGGGATCCAGGGACATGCCATGGTGATGGTGGGCAAGGGCCGCAGGCAGCCAGAAAGTGACCAGCAAAATGAGCAGGGAGCGCATGGATGTGGGTGTCCGGTAATCGATGGAAAAAGTGCGGGCGCGATCATAGCATTCCCGTGCCGTGAGGGCACGCCCGGGTCTCGGCTAGAATCGCTGCCGTGCACATCCTCGCTTTTGAAGCCTCCACCCGTCGGCTCTCGGTCGCCCTCAGCTGTGCCGGCGCGTTGCTGGAACGCGCCGCCGACGTACCGAACGGCGGCGCGGAGAGGCTGCTGCCCTGGGCGGGCGAATTGATTGCGGAGGCGGGCATTACCCTGCGGCAGCTCGACGGCATCGCTTTCGGCGCCGGGCCGGGCGGCTTCACCGGCTTGCGCCTCGCCTGCGGGGTTTCGCAGGGCCTGGCGTTCGGCCTCGATTGCCCGGTGGCGCCGGTCGGCACCTTGGCTGCCCTGGCGCTGGCGAGCGGCGAGAGTCGGGTGCTGGCCTGCCTGGACGCGCGCATGAACGAGATCTACCTCGCCGCCTATGCTGTCGAGGGCAGCGCTACCGATGCAGTGCGGGTCACGGAAATCATGGCGCCAATAGTCGGCGCTGGCGAGACGGCATGCCTGCCGGAGAGCGAGGGCTGGCACGGCGCGGGCGACGGTTTCGCCGTGGCGGGTTCGCTGCTGGGGGCGCGGCTGGGAGGGCGGCTACTGAGCGCCGACGCTGCCGCCAGCCCGACGGCGGCGGCGGTGGCCCGGCTGGCGACGCCGTTGCTGGCCAGTGGCCGGGGCGTTGCCGCCGCCGCCGCGATGCCGCTCTACATCCGCGACAAGGTGGCTCTTACGACTGCCGAGCGCAAGGCGCGGGGCGGCCTGCGATGAATGCCGACCGCAGAGTCGACTCCAGCACGGCCCATTGCGCGGGTCACTACCTGCCGATGACGGCGGCCGACCTTGCCGAGGTGGTCGCTGTCGAGCAGCGCATCCATCGCTTTCCCTGGTCGGCCGGCAACTTCGCCGATTCGCTCGCCGCCGGCTACGAAGCCTGGCTGCAGCGCGCCGATGGCAGGCTGGTCGCCTTCGCCGTGCTGATGCCGGCGGTGGATGAGGCCCACCTGCTCGACATCGGCGTGGTGCCCGAGCGACAGCGCGGCGGATTGGGGCGTGCGCTGCTCGAATTCCTCTGCGACCGGGCGCGGCGGCAGGGCATGCGGCGCATGCTGCTGGAAGTGCGGCCGTCGAATGCGGCGGCCATCGCCTTCTACCGGCGCCACGATTTTGTCGAGATCGGCCGCCGCCGCGGCTACTATCCAGCCCCGGAGGGAAGGGAAGATGCGCTCGTGATGGCCAGAACGTTATGAACAGGGAACAGCTACTCAAGGAAATGGGTCTCGGGCCGATCTGGAAATTGCGCCAGCCGCCGAAGCGGAAGCGCGGCACGCCGGAGGCAACTGCCGTGTCCGCGCCAGTCGACGCCCGCACGGCGGCGATTGCCGCCATGGACTGGGCGCAATTGCAGCAGGCGGTGGCCGATTGCACTGCCTGCGAGCTGTGCAG
>CAYYHO010000311.1:0-898 GCA_964471725.1 uncultured Methyloversatilis sp.
GTCGATGACCACCTGCGCGCCATTGGCAAAATCGCCGAACTGGGCCTCCCAGACCACCAGATCGTTGGGCATCGCCGTCGCATAACCGTATTCGAAGGCCAGCACCGCCTCCTCGGAGAGCACCGAGTCGTAGCACTGGAAGCGGCCCTGCGATTCCTGCAGGTTCATGAGCGGCCAGCAGGTGCCCTCGTCCCAGCGTTCGCGGTTCTGGTCGTGGAAGGCGGCATGGCGGTGGAAGAAGGTGCCGCGGCCGACGTACTCGCCGGAAATGCGCACGCCATAGCCGGCAGCCAGCAAGGTGGCGTAGGCGAGGTTCTCCGCCATGCCCCAGTCGAAGGGGAGTTTGCCTTCGACCATCAGCCGGCGGTCGTCGACGATCTTCTGCACGCGCGGATGCAGCGTGAAGTTCGCCGGGATGTCCGCCAGGCGCCGGCCGAGGCGCTGCAGTTCCTTGAGGCCGATGCCGGTGTCGCACTTTTCCGTATAGACGACATTCACGTGCGGGGCCCAGTTCGAGGCCAGCTTGCTCTTGAAGTCGGAAATCACCGGATCGACCAGATGCCGGCCCTCGTCCAGCGCGGCACGGTAATCATTGACCATCCGCTCGTCCTCGCCGGCCTGGATGACGCCTTGCGCCAGCAGGCGCTCGGCGTACAGCTGGCGCGTCCCCGGATGCTGGGCGACTTTCTTGTACATCAGCGGCTGCGTCACCATCGGCTCGTCCGCCTCGTTGTGGCCGAGCTTGCGGAAGCAGACGATGTCGACCACGACATCACGCATGAACTGCTGGCGGAACTCGACGGCGAGCTGCGTCACGAAAACGACCGCTTCGGGATCGTCGCCATTGACATGGAAGATCGGCGCCTCGACCATCTTGAAGATGTCGGTGCAATACAGC
>CAYYHO010000311.1:908-2460 GCA_964471725.1 uncultured Methyloversatilis sp.
TCTGGTTGTTGACCACGATATGCACCGTGCCGCCGGTGCCATAGCCCCGCGTCTGCGAGAAATTGAGCATCTCCTGGTTCACGCCCTGGCCGGCGACCGCGGCATCGCCGTGAATGAGCACCGGAATCACTTCCTGCCTTCCCGTTGCACCGCGCTGCAACTGGCGCGCATAGACCGAGCCCTCGACCACCGGGTTGACGATTTCCAGGTGCGAAGGGTTGAACGCCAGGGTCAGATGCACCGGCCCGCCGGGGGTGGCTACATCGGAGGAGTAACCCATGTGGTATTTGACGTCGCCGGCGCTCAGGTCGATCTTCTTCTTGCCCTCGAACTCGGCGAACAGCATGCTCGGTTTTTTCCCGAGCGTATTGACGAGGACGTTCAGGCGCCCGCGATGCGCCATGCCGATGACGACCTCCTTGATGCCCAGCGTGCCGCCAGTGCGGATCAACTGGTCCATCGCCAGGATCATCGACTCGCCGCCCTCCAGCGAAAAGCGCTTCTGGCCGACATAGCGGGTGTGCAGGTAGCGCTCCAGCGTTTCGGCGGCGGTGATGGCGCCGAGGAAACGGCGCTTGTCGTCCCCGGAATAGCGCGTCGCATTGCGCAGCGGTTCGAAGCGCGCCTGGATCCAGCGCTTCTGCGCCACATCGGCGATATACATGTACTCGGCGCCAATCTGGCCGCAGTAGCGCAGGCGCAAGGCTTCGAGGATTTCGCGCAGCGTGGCGACCTCGGCGCCCATCTCGAAGGAGCCGGTATGGAACGGGGTCGACAGGTCAGCCTCGGTGAACCCGTAGAAAGACGGCTCCAGTTCGGCAACCTCGGGACGATCGTGACGCTTGAGCGGATCGAGCTGCGCCCAGCGGTTACCCAGCGTGCGGTAGGCGTTGATTAGCTGCAACACCCGGGTCTGCTTCTCCGCGGCATGCGGCATGCAGCTGGGCGGCGCGTGCAGGGTGCCGTCGCGCGCGCGCTGAGCAAAGGAATTGATTACCGGCGTGTGGGCGACGTCGGGACCGGTGGACGCGCCGGCGCCCGGCAGGGTGGCGAGCTTGTCGAAATAGTCGCGCCACACCGCCTCGACCGCGGCGGGGTTCGACAGATAGGCTTCGTAGAGGGCTTCGACGTAGGGCGCATTGGCGCCGAATAGATGCGAGTTGCTTAGCATTTGTTTCATCATGCCATCACCTCCGATCCGGATAGCGCCGGCACCCGGCAGGGGGCAACCCGCCGGGCCGGCCGTGAAAAGGGAAGAAGGAGCGCCGCGATGCTCTGGTAGACCCTTCTCAGCAATCAGACATCGCGGCGCGTGGCGCCCGTGAACAGCTGGCGCGGGCGGCCGATCTTCTGCTCGGGATCGCCGATCATCTCGTGCCACTGGGCAATCCAGCCAATCGTGCGCGCCATGGCGAAGATGCCGGTGAACATCTGCGTCGGGATGCCCAGCGCACGCTGCACAATGCCCGAATAGAAATCGACGTTCGGGTAGAGCTTCTTCTCGATGAAGTATTCGGCTTCGAGAGCGATCTTTTCCAGCTGGAGCGCCAGC
>CAYYHO010000312.1:0-2439 GCA_964471725.1 uncultured Methyloversatilis sp.
GCGGCGCCTGCCGCCGCGGCGCGATCACCACACCGGCGAAATGCGTCAACTGGGAGATCAGTTGCGAGGCCTGGTTGAGCACCAGTTGCGGCGCGTCGGGGTGCAGGGCGCCCTTCAGCTCGGAGATGTGCCTGGGGTCGAGCGGTCGCACGGTGAGCAGGGTATCGACGAACAGGCGGTAGCCGCGTGGCGTCGGCACACGGCCGGCGGAAGTATGCGGGCTGGTGATGAAGCCCATTTCCTCGAGGTCGGCCATCACGTTGCGGATGGTGGCCGGCGACAGTTCGAGGCCGGAGTACTTCGACAGGGTGCGCGAGCCGACCGGCTGACCCTCGACGATATAGCGTTCGATCAGGGTCTTGAGCAGGGTTTGGGCGCGGGCGTCGAGCATGGGGCCGATTGTAGCGAACCGCAGGGAAGCGGGGCAAACGGTGTCAGCGGTGTCAGCGGAAGGCGAAAGGGCGCAACCGGCCGCGCAAGCGGCCGGCTTGCTTGGCATGAATTACGGATAAACTGCGCCGATGTCCGTCGTCTGGATAATTTCGGAATTGCCGTTGGATGCCGCCCGCCATGAACCAAAACCACGATGCCCACTACATCGCCAGCGTTACGGCCATGGGCGACTCTCTCGCAGTGGTCACCAATCAGGCCATTTTTTCGCAGAACGGCATCAAGCTGGTCGATAAGGGCGCACGCATCAATTCGGCCTTCCGCGAACGCCTGGTGAAGCACAAGCTGCTGCCGCCCATCGACCAGTGTCTTAGCGTCGAGGACGGCGTCACGCCGGCCAGCTTGTGCGTACTGGCCCGTGATCTGCTCGATCGGGAACCGCGCTTCGCGCTGATCCGCAACGCCTTGGACAACAGCCAGCAAAAACGGCTGTTTGCCGCCCTCGCCGCCATTCCGCTGGCGGCGCCACTGGCGTTCAAATTGACCGTGGCGCGGGAGCAGCGCCCGGAACTCTTCCAACACAGCCTCCAGGTCACCCTGGTTGCCCTTTATCTGGCCATCGGCAGCCAGGCAGCCGACAGCGACCTGGTTGAAGTCGCGGCGGCGGGCATGTTCCACGATATCGGCATCCTGCACATCGATCCGGAATTGCTGCGGCCGGAGCGGACTCTCGAAGAGGCCGAGTGGCGTCACGTTTATGCCCACCCGATGACCGCCTTCCTGATCCTGCAGGAATATCAACCGCGCCTGGTGAAGATCAACAAAGCCGTGTATCAGCACCATGAGCGCATGGACGGTTCCGGCTATCCGCAGGGTCTGACGGCTGAAAAGATCGACCCCATCGGCAAGCTCCTCATGGTGGCCGACACCTTTACCACGGTGCTCGACAAGAGCTGGAGCGTGAAAGGCACGGCACGCCTGTCGATGATGCTGCGCATGAGCCGCAGCAAGTTCTCCCGGGAGTTGATCTATCGTCTGGTCAACCTGCTGCGAGACGCGCGGGTAGAAAGTCCGGAAGCTCCCGACGCGATCCCCGTCGCCGAGGTGTCCGCCAATCTGCAGCATCTCGCCGCTGTGCTGCACCTCTGGGACGAGGCGTATCGCAATCGTCTGGCGGCACAACAGGAAGTTGCCGCAGAACCGCTGCTCGACCTGGTGAACGCGCGCATCGAGGCCCTGAAGCAGGCCCTGCTGGAAGCCGGCTTTCACCTGGCGGGGCTGACGGAAATCAAAACCAGCATTCATGAAGACCCGCAGGTATTGGCCGAGATGCAACTGGTATTGTGTGAGGCGCACTGGCAGGTGGGCGAGATGGTGCGCGAAATCGGTCGCCGCCGCGACGGCCTGGAGGTCAGCGCCGCCGGCCGCGCTGCCGTCGAGAACTGGATCGAGTCCATCAAGTCCCTGTTGCAGAGCTGCAAGCCCGCCGAAAGGGTACAGGCAAGCCAAAGAAGGGTCGCCGTCGGCTGAGCGCCGCGATCGGCGACGCGCGGGGGGCCGGGGACGTGCGCGCGCCTGCCCGGCAACCGCAAGGCTGGCGGGTCTGTGGTTAAATTCCGCTTCCGGTTTTTCGGGCGGCTGCCGTCCCGCCAGCGCCGACTTTTTATCTTATGTCCCGCCAATTGAATGTCCATGCCC
Organism: uncultured Methyloversatilis sp.; assembly: GCA_964471725.1. GTDB lineage: Bacteria > Pseudomonadota > Gammaproteobacteria > Burkholderiales > Rhodocyclaceae > Sulfuricystis. Next base: position 2,089 of record CAYYHO010000312.1, read on the forward strand.
TGGGCCAGGTGTTCACACCCGCTGCGGTGGTCGAGCGCATGCTCGCCCTGCGCCAGCGGCGCGGGCGCAGCCTCGACCCGTCCGCCGGCGACGGGGCGTTCAGCAGCCGCATCAACGGCTGCGAGGCAATCGAGATCGATGCCGCCGTAGCGCCGGCGGGTGCGCAGGTGATGGACTTCTTCGCCTACCCGACCAGCGAGAAGTTCGACACGATCATCGGCAACCCACCCTACGTGCGCCAGCAGGACATTCCCGCGGAAACCCTGGCACGGCTCGACAGCGCGCTGTTCGACGGCCGCAGCAACCTGTGCCTCTTCTTCATCGAGAAGGCGGTGAGCCACCTGCGGCGCG
>CAYYHO010000313.1:0-2439 GCA_964471725.1 uncultured Methyloversatilis sp.
GCCGAGCGCGAGGTGAAGAAGGTGCCCCTGCTGCGCGGCAAGAGCATCTTCAACCTGTTCTTCGAAAACTCGACGCGCACGCGCACCACCTTCGAGATTGCCGCCAAACGGCTGTCCGCCGACGTCATCAACCTCAACATCAACACCTCGAGCGCCGCCAAGGGCGAAAGCCTGCTCGACACGGTCGATAATCTCGCGGCCATGCAGGCCGACATGTTCGTCGTGCGGCATGCCGCCAGCGGCGCGCCCTACCTGATCGCCCAGCACCTGGCCGCCACCGGCCGCAAACACATCCATGTCGTCAACGCCGGCGATGGCAGTCACTCGCACCCGACGCAGGGTCTGCTCGACATGTACACCATCCGCCACTACAAGCGCGACTTCACGCAACTGACGGTCGCGGTGGTCGGCGACGTCCTGCATTCGCGCGTCGCGCGCAGCCAGCTGCATGCGCTCGCCACGCTGGGGGTGCCGGAGATTCGCCTGGTCGGCCCGAAGACCCTGTTGCCGGCAGCCGCGGCGCGCATGGTCGACAATGCCCCGCTGCGGGTCTGCCACGACATTGCCGAGGGTTTGCGCGGCGCCGACGTGGTCATGACGTTGCGGCTGCAAAACGAGCGCATGCAGGGCGCCCTGCTGCCGAGCCCGCAGGAATATTTCAAGGCCTACGGGCTGACACCGGAAAAAATGGCGCTCGCCAAGCCGGACGCCATCGTCATGCATCCGGGGCCGATGAATCGCGGCATTGAAATCGACTCGGCAGTCGCCGATGGCAAGCAGGCGGTGATCCTGCCGCAGGTGACCTTCGGCATCGCGGTGCGCATGGCGGTGATGAGCATGCTGGCCGGCAGCGGCGGCAGTGCTGCCACGGGCGGCGAGGCGCCGGCGGGCACGCCGCACCGCCGCCACGACGACAATCCGACGGAGGCCGCATGAAAATCGAAATTCGCAACGGGCGCGTCATCGATCCGGCGAGCGGCCTCGATCAGGCGGCGAGCGTCTATGTTGCCGACGGCAAAATAGTCGGCGTTGGCGGGACGGCAGCAGACGGTTTCCGCGCCGAAGCGGTGATCGACGCCGGCGGCTGCATCGTCTGCCCCGGCCTGATCGATCTCTCGGCGCGCCTGCGCGAGCCGGGTTTCGAATACAAGGCGACCCTCGAGTCCGAGATGGCCGCCGCCGTCGCGGGAGGCGTGACCCGGCTGGCGTGCCCGCCCGATACCGATCCGCCGCTCGACGAGCCGGGCCTGGTGGAAATGCTCAAGTATCGCGCGCGCCTGCCCGGCTTCGCGCATGTCCATCCGATCGGCGCCCTGACGCGCGGCCTGGCCGGCCAGCATCTCACCGAAATGGCGGAACTGGCCGAAGCCGGCTGCATCGCCTTCGGCCAGGCCGAGGTCAGCATCGTCGATACCCAGGTGCTGCTGCGCGGCATGCAGTACGCGGCCACCTTCGGCTTCCCGGTCTGGTTGCGGGCGCAGGATGCACACCTGGCCAAGGGCGGCGTCGCCCACAACGGCGCCATGGCCGCGCGGCTGGGCCTGGCCGGCATCCCGGTGGTTGCCGAAACCGTGGCGCTGGCGACCTATCTGCAACTGGCCCGCGAGACGGGCGTGCGCTTGCACGTCCACCGCCTCTCCTCCGCCGCCGCGCTGGCCATGATTCGCGCGGCGCGCAACGACGGTCTTGCCGTGACCTGCGATATCGCCGCCCAGCACCTGCACCTGTGCGAACACGACATCGGCTACTTCAATGCCCACGCCCGCCTCAACCCGCCCTTGCGCACGGTGGAAGATCGCGCCGCGCTGGCAGCGGGACTGGCGGACGGCAGCATCGATGTGCTGTGCTCCGACCATACGCCGGTCGATGACGATGCCAAGCAGCTGCCCTTCGACGCGGCCGAACCCGGCGCCACCGGACTCGAACTGCTGCTGCCGCTGACCCTGCGCTGGGCGAGCGAAACCAATGTGCCGCTCGCGGCCGCGCTGGCCCGCATCACCAGCAGCCCGGCCCGCATCCTCGGGCTCCCCGATTGCGCATGCGGCACCCTGGCGGCGGGCGCTCCGGCCGACATCTGCGTGTTCGACCCGGCATCCCGCTTCACCGTCAGCCGCGAGCGGCTGAAGAGCCAGGGCAAGAACACGCCCTTCCTTGGCCAGGAACTGGCCGGCGAAGTGCGCTACACCCTGATCGAAGGCCACCTTGCCTATACCGCGGAACAACTGCTATAGGCTCGGCCATGATCGTCACCTTCAAATCCGCTGCCTGTGCCGATGTCATCTATTTCGGCGACGTCGCCAAGCGCATGATGGAACTGATGGGCAAGCCGCCCGCCGACAAGGGCATCGTCACCGTCGAGCAGCTCCCCGCAGCCATCGGATTGCTGAAAGCAGCCATTGCCGAGGACAAGGAGCGTCATCGTCAGCATGTGCTGGAAGA
>CAYYHO010000314.1:0-2433 GCA_964471725.1 uncultured Methyloversatilis sp.
CGAATGGCGCTGATGCGCGTCGGGTCGGCATAGACGCGGTTGGTCAGGCGCACGTTCTCGGACAGGTTTTCCTCGTCGAGCTGGAACGGCGGCGTGACCGCCGGGTTGAGCACTTCCAGCTCGTGGCAGAGGATTTCGATCGCGCCCGATGGCATGTTCGGGTTCTCGGTGCCGGCCGGGCGGCGGCGCACCTTGCCGGTGATCTTCAGCACGAATTCGTTGCGCACCGCCTCGGCGCGCTGAAACATCTCGGCGCGGTCCGGGTCGCAGACAATCTGAGCCAGGCCTTCACGGTCGCGCAAATCGATGAAGATCACCCCGCCGTGGTCGCGGCGGCGATGGTTCCAGCCGCAAAGGGTGACGATCTGATCGACATGGGTGGCATCGAGCTGGCCGCAGTAATGGGTACGCATGGTGGTTCCGATTTAGTAAAAAAGTCGGCGCTGGTGGGACGGCGCCAAGGTTGAGTAATGCCGCCGCCGGACCGCTCCAAGGGGGCAAACCGAATTGGGAGCGTGGGGGGCCGGGAGGGTTATTCGTTCTGCGCGCGCCCCACGAGGTTGGGATGGCGTTGCAGGGGCGGCACGACCCCCATCGACACGATGTACTTCAGCGCATCATCGACGCTGATGTCGAGTTCGATGGTCTCGCTCTTCTTGACGAAAAAGAAGAAGCCGTTGACCGGGCTGGGCGCCGTCGGAATGAAAACGCTGACATGCTCGTCGCTGAGCATTTCGGCGATCTGGCGCGCCGGGGCGCTGGTCTGGAAGGCGACCGCCCAGGCTTGCGGGTGAGGATAGCGCACCAGCAGCACCTTGCGGAAGGCTTCGCCGCTGTTGGAAAACAGGGTGTCGCTGACCTGCTTGACGCCATAGTAGATCGACTTGACGATCGGAATGCGCGCCAAAATGCCTTCCCAGAAGCGCAACAGCTTCTGGCCGATGATGTTGGCCGTCACCAGGCCGGTCATGAACACCACGACCAGGGTGATCGCCGCGCCCGCACCCGGGATGTGGAAGCCGAGCAGTCTGTCCGGATGCCACTCGCTCGGCAACCACTGCAGCGTGTTGTCCATCGTGCCGATGATCGCCGACAGTACCCAGACCGTGATCACCAGCGGGATCCAGATCAGGAGCCCGGTGATGAAATATTTCTTGAAGGCGTTCATGCGGCGCGATCAGTTGCAGGCACAGGAGCCCGTGCCGCCCTGGCAGGGCGGCGGATTATCCGCCTTGGCGGCCGGCTTCTGGCCACTCTTGAAATCGGTCTGGTACCAGCCGCTGCCTTTCAACTGGAAACCGGCGGCGGTCAACTGTTTGGCAAAGTGCTCGGTATTGCATTCCGGGCAGGTAGTCAGCGGATCGGCGGACATTTTCTGCAGCACATCCTGCTCGAAACCGCATTGATTGCAACGGTAAGCGTAAATAGGCATGAATTTCTCCGGGGAATTCCGCAAATTATATAAGCGCCTGGACGAAAAGGCGTTATTCGCCGCGTTAGATGGGCGTTGGGGAGCGGATTATCAAGCCTAGAACAGGCCCAGATAGGTCTGGTTGAGTCCTTTGCCCCAGAACAGTGCGATCACGCCGGCGGCGGCGAGATAGGGGCCGAAGGGGATCGGAACATTGCGGCCGTGGCGCGCCAGGACGATCAAGGCGATGCCGACCACGGCGCCGACCAGCGAGGACAGCAGGATCACCAGGGGCAGGAGCTGCCAGCCCAGCCAGGCGCCGATCGCCGCCAGCAACTTGAAGTCGCCGTAGCCCATGCCCTCCTTGCCGGTGGCCAGCTTGAACAGCCAATACACCGACCACAGCACCAGGTAGCCCGCCGCCGCACCGATCACCGCACTGGGCAGCGAGGTGAAGGTGTTGCCGAGGTTGATCAGCAGACCGCCCCACAGCAGCGGCAGGGTGATGTCGTCGGGCAGCAGTTGCGTGTCGGCGTCGATAAAGGTCAGGGCGACCATGGATGCCAGGAAAAACAGGGCGCCGGCGGTCGCCAGCGTCAGCCCGAAACGCCACGCGGCATAGCCGAACAGCAGTCCGGTCAGGGCCTCGACCAGCGGATAGCGCAGGCCGATCGGCTGGCCGCAACCCTTGCAGCGGCCCTTCAGCAACAGGTAGCTGAGCAGCGGGATGTTCTCCAGCGCGCCGACCGGCCGGCCGCACTGCGGGCAGCGCGAGCGCGGCTTGACCAGCGACAGGGGCTCGAAAGTCGGCGCCGGTGTGCCGGCGACTTCGGCGCACTGCGCCTGCCAGTCGCGCTCCATCATGATCGGCAACCGGTGGATGACGACGTTGAGAAAGCTGCCGATGAGCAGGCCGAGCAGCGCGCAGAGGACGACCAGCGTCGCCGGATCGGCAGCGGTCATGATCCGGCGTTTAACGTGAAAGAACACCGCAGCGTTTGCGCAGGGCCGCCCCCAGCAAA
>CAYYHO010000315.1:0-1309 GCA_964471725.1 uncultured Methyloversatilis sp.
GCCCGGCGATGGCGCCGCCGCCCTTGCCGGTGAGCGCCACGACGCGCACGCCGCGCGCATGGGCAGCCGCGATGGCGGCGCCCACATTGGGCGAATTGCCCGAGGTCGAAATCGCCAGCAGCACGTCACCGGCGCGGCCGAGCCCGCTCACCTGCTTGGCGAAGACCTGCTCATAGGCGTAGTCGTTGGCGATCGAGGTCAGCGTCGAGGTGTCGGTAGTGAGGGCCAGCGCGGCGAGCGGCGGGCGCTCCCGTTCGAAGCGGTTGAGCAATTCGGCGGCGAAATGCTGCGCGTCGGCCGCCGAGCCGCCGTTGCCGCAGGCCATCACCTTGCCGCCGTCGCGCAAGGCGGCAGCCATCAGGCGCACGGCCGCCTCGATGGGCGCTGCCATGCTTGTCAGCGCCGCCTGCTTGGTGGCGGCGCTGTCTTCGAATTGATGCTGGATGCGTTCTTGCAGGTTCATGGTGCGGCGATTCTACGCCAAGCGCAGCCTGGCCCCGGCTACTGGAGCGCGACGTAGACATCCACGCGCAGGCGGCGCCAGGGGTTCCGGTGATCGACCAGGGCGGCGATACGCCCCTCGACGCGCGCGCCGCGATCCATGGCGGCGGCGACCGCCTCGTTCTCGGCGCGCGGCAGGTAGCCCAGCTGCCGGCCCTGCCAGTTGACGCGCACGGCGCGGGGATCGTGGGGATTGTCGGGCTCGCGCGCCAGCGTCAGCCGGTCGCCCACCCGCAACTGATCCCAGAGCGCGGCGCCGGCGTGATACTGGAAGCCGGCCAGCGGCGAGCTTTGCACCAAAAGCTTTACGCTGTCGGCCGCAGTTGCCAAACTGGCCGTCAGGGCCAGCGCCAGCAGCAGGCTAGTCAGCAGCGAACGCATCTGTGAGCCACTCCAGCCGGTCGCCGTCGATGAGCACGCAATCGAAGCGGCAGTCGCCCTCGCCGTGTCGTGCCAGCCAGTGTCGCGCCGCCAGGATCAGCCGCTGCCGCTTCGCCGACGTGATACTGTGCGCCGCGCCGCCGAAATTGGTCGAGGCACGCTTGCGCACCTCGACAAACACGGTCGTGTGACCGTCGCGGCAGACGAGGTCGATCTCGCCCCCCTTGACGCGGAAATTGCGCGCCAGCACCCGCAGGCCGCGGGCGACCAGATGCCGCGCGGCGACCTCCTCGCCGGCGGCGCCGATTTGCCGGGTGCTGTGAGAGATAATGGCGGGCATGAGTGATAAACCAAAGGCCTTATTGTCCATCGTCGCGACCCCGATCGGCAACCTCGGCGACATCACCCTGCGCGCGCTGGAAACCCT
>CAYYHO010000315.1:1331-2422 GCA_964471725.1 uncultured Methyloversatilis sp.
CGCCTGCGAGGACACGCGCCATGCGCGGCGGCTGCTCGACCACTACGGCATCCGCGCGCCGCTGCTGGCGGTGCACGAGCACAACGAGCAGGCGGCAGCGGCGAAACTGGTCGCCCTGCTGGCCGCCGGCAAGCCTGTCGCACTGATCTCGGATGCCGGCACGCCCGGCATTTCAGACCCCGGCGGCCGCGCGGTGGCCGCCGTGCGGGCGGCCGGCTACGCGGTGACGCCGCTGCCCGGCCCGAACGCCGCCATCGCCGCGCTCAGCGCCGCCGGGCTCGATGCGCCCCACTTCCATTTCGTCGGTTTCCTGCCGACAAAAGTCGGCGCTCGCCGGACGGCGCTCGCAGCCCTCAAGGGCATTCCCGCCACACTGGTCTTCTACGAGGCACCGCACCGCATCGAGGCAAGCGTCGCCGATCTCGCCGCCCTGCTCGAACCGGGGCGCGAGATCGTCATCGCCCGCGAGCTGACCAAGCTGTTCGAGCAGATCGAGCGCATGCCCCTGCCGGCAGCCCCGGCCTGGCTCGCCGCCGACGCGAACCGGCGGCGTGGCGAATTCGTGCTGCTGGTAACCGCGCCGCCGCCGCAGGCCGGCCTCGATGCGGCCAGCGAACGGATCCTGCGCATCCTGCTCGCCGAACTGCCGCTCCGGCAGGCGGCCGGGCTGGCGAGCGAGATCACCGGAACGGCGAAGAACGCGCTCTACGAGCGGGCGCTGCAAATCAAGGAAGGCTAGAATTCCGCCATGCAAACCCTCACCCTCATGCGCCCGGACGACTGGCACCTGCACCTGCGCGATGGCGCCGCCATGGCGGCGGTGCTGCCCGACACGGCGCGCCGCTTCGCGCGGGCCATCGTCATGCCCAACCTCAGGCCGCCGGTCACCACGGTGGCGCAGGCGCAGGCCTACCGGCAAAGAATCCTCGCCGCCCTGCCGGCGGACATGACCTTCGAGCCGCTGATGACGCTCTACCTCACCGACAAGCTGCCGCCCGACGAGATCCGCCGCGCCAAGGAAGCCGGCGTCGTCGCGGTCAAGCTCTACCCGGCGGGTGCCACCACCAACAGCGATGCCGGCGTGACCGATC
>CAYYHO010000316.1:0-2420 GCA_964471725.1 uncultured Methyloversatilis sp.
ACACCATGATGGTGTCGTAGGCGAGCGAGCCGCAGATGAGCGTGTGCATGGTCGTGGGTCAGGGGTAGAAGAGGTAAAGGCGGTAGCCGACGGCCGGCACGCCGGGTATTTCGAGGGTCAGGCGGACGGCGACGTCGGCGCGCGGGGCGAAGCCATCGGCGGGCGCGAGCGGAGCGGGCAGGTACTCGGCGGGGGCCAGCACCCGGCGCATCAGGGCCTTGTCCTGGGTGTCGGTGAGGGTCAGTTCGAGGTGCGGGTATTCCTGATCGAAGGGGGCGCGGTTCTTCAGCGTCGCGGTGAGCAGCAGGCGGTCGCTGCCCGCCGGCGCCAGGTCGGAGGCCTCGATGCCGATCAACTCGGATTTGCGCGGGCGCGGCAGCGTGCAATCGAGCCATGCGCAACCGGCCGCCAGCGCCGGGCGCAGTTCCGGGGCCAGCACTGCCAGTTCGACGCGGTACTGATAGGTCAGTTGACCGGCCGCCAGCGACAACAGCAACACCATGGCGCCGATCCAGGGCCAGCGGCGCGGCGGCGGGACATCGCCGACAACTTCCCAGACGGCCGGCACGGGCGCGGCCTGCGGCACGGAAAGCTTGCCGGGGGCTGGAACCGCTTCCGCCGTCTCCGGCATCTCCGGTTTCTCCATTGCTTCGGGCGCTGCGGGTTCTGCAATGGCGGCAGTGCCGGCTGCCGTGGCGCTTGCCGCATCCCCTGAAATGCCGTCCTGCCAGCGCCGACTTTCCGCCTCGGCGCCGGGCGGCGGCATCCCTGCACCCGCTGCGCCCTCGACTGCCGGCGCAGGCCCGGCTTCGGCAAGGGGGTCTGCCGGGGCGGCAGGCAGGGGCGGAGCGGGCGGCAGTTCGTCGGCCAGACTGTCGAGCGCGTTGAAGACGCTCTGGCAGGCGCCGCAGCGTACCCGCCCCTGACGCAGCTTCAGCTGGCTGGGCGTGACGCGAAAGCCGGTTTCGCAATGGGGGCAGCGGGTCAGCATGCGCCCAGTTTACTCAATGAAACGCCCTCCAGCCGCACCCAGCCTTCCAGGCTGGTGCCGATGCGCAGCGGCAGGTACGGGGCGTAGGCGGCGATCACCTGCGCGGCCTGGGAATCCAGCACGCCGGAAAGCGCGAGGCGGCCGCCGGGCCTGAGGCGCGCCGCCAGCAGCGGCGCCAGCAGCATCAGCGGATTGGTGAGGATGTTGGCCACCACGCAATCGAAGCTTGCCGTCAGGGCGTCACCGGAATGGGCGACGCGCAGCGGCACGCGGTTACGCCTGGCGTTGTCAGCCGCGGCGGTGAGCGCGCCGGCGTCGATGTCCGCCCCCAGCACGTTGCCGGCGCCGAGTTTCAGTGCCGCGATGCCGAGGATGCCCGAGCCGCAGCCATAGTCGAGCAGGCTGTCGCCGGCACGGATCTCGCGTTCCAGCCATTCGAGGCACAGCCGCGTCGTCGGGTGGCTGCCGGTGCCGAAGGCCAGCCCGGGGTCGAGTTCCAGGTTGATTGCCGCCGGGTCGGGCGCGGCATGCCAGGAAGGCACGATCCACAGGCGCTGCGAGATGCGGATCGGTTCGAATTGCGATTGCGTCAGGCGCACCCAGTCCTGCTCGGCCACTTCGGCATGGGCGATGCCAGGCAGCGGGGCTATGCCGGCGGCGGCGGCCGCAGCGGCGATGCGGCGGTCCAGCTCCGCGGCGCTGGCGGGTTTCTCGAACAGGGCGACAACCCGGCTGCGCTCCCACAGCGGCGTGGCGGGCGAACCCGGCTCGCCGAACTGGGGCGTCTCCTGCGCCGTGCCGGCGTCGGCATCCTCGACGCTGACCGACAGCGCACCCGCCGTCAGCAGCGCATCGGAAAGCGCTTCGGCATGCGCCGCGTCGGTGTCAAGGCTGACCGACAGCCACATGATTAGCTACTTGCCCGTCTCGCGCGCGGCGAGTTTTTCTTCCAGGTAGTGGATGTTGGCGCCGCCCTTGATGAAGCGCTCGTCGTGCATCAGCTCCTGATGCAGAGGGATGTTGGTCTTGATGCCATCGATCATCATTTCCGACAGGGCGATGCGCATGCGGCGGATGGCCTGCTCGCGGGTGTCGCCATAAGCGATCAGCTTGCCAATCATCGAATCGTAATGCGGCGGCACCGTATAACCCGAGTAGACATGCGAGTCGACGCGGATGCCCGGACCTCCTGGGGGGTGCCAATTGTTGGTTTTGCCGGGAGAAGGCGTCCCTTTGAAGGCATCTTCGGCGTTGATGCGGCATTCTATGGCGTGACCCCGGAACTCGATGTCGCGCTGGCGCAGCCAGAGCTTCTCGCCGGCGGCGACGCGAATCTGCGCCTGCACGATATCCACTCCGGAGGTGAGTTCGGTGACCGGGTGCTCGACCTGCACGCGCGTGTTCATCTCGATGAAATAGAAAAGAGGTA
>CAYYHO010000317.1:0-2415 GCA_964471725.1 uncultured Methyloversatilis sp.
GCTCTTCCGATCTTCAAGCGCATGTTGGCGAGCGGCTTGCCCCATGGTTTCCGCGAGGTCTGGATTGTCAAGCAGATGGCGCAATGCTTCGGCCAAATCGGCAGCATCTCCGGGGCGCGAGGCCAGGCCGGTGATGCCCTCAAGATTCACGTAGTTAACGCCGTTACCGAGACGCGAACACACTACCGGTTTGCTGCAAGCCATTGCCTCGATCTGGACCAAACCGAAAGCTTCCGATGGCGCGACCGAAGGCAGGCAGAAAACATTGCAAGCGTGATACCAGGCGGCCAGATCGATCTCGGACAGGCGGCCGAGAAAATGCACCCGGTCGGCAAGTCCGCAGTTGCGCGCCTTGCGTTTTAGCTCGTCGCTCAGGGGCCCATTGCCGCCTAGTGCGAGATGCGCGTCCGGCAACATGGCCATGGCATCGATGAGGGTTGCAAACCCCTTGTAATAAACATGCCGGCCTACCGCAAATACCAGCTGTGCGGCAGGAATTCCTGCGCGCAGTTCGCGTGCGCGATCCTTGATTTCAGGTTGATCGAAAATGGAAAAATCGAGTCCGTAGGGAATCACATGACGCTGCTGTGGCGCCACAGCGCCGAGCTGGAGTGAACTCTTGAAATGTGCCGGAGTTGCCGCGATCACTGCATCCGCATTGCCCAGAAAGCGATCCAGCCATGGGCGATAGATACGGTAGGAGAAGCGCTGGCGGACGATATCGCTATGCCAGGACACGACACGTTTCACTTCTCGCGGCAGCGATTCGGCAACCAGCTGCGATAAAGGGTCTGGAAAATGCAGATGGACGATGTCGAATCGAAGCGCGCGATGGAGTTGCCGTGCCACTAGCGGCATGGTCGGGGCAAACGCCACGCCATGCAGCGTGCCAAAGCACGGTACCCGTATCACATCGTAGCCATCTACGCGTAGCCTGTCGCCGTGCCAACCGCTGGCAGCCACCAGGCTCGTCGCATCCAAATCGGGCGCGAGGCCTGTCAGGAGATTGGCGACATGGCGCTCGGTGCCGCCGAACGACTGAGGATCGAAAAAACGACCGAGATGCAGCACGCGCAGGCGCCCCTTCGCAGGAACTGCTGCGTGGTATGCGGAAGCAGTATTCTGGATTTGGCGCAACAGCCTCTGCAAAGTAGCTATTGGCATCTTAGCAGTGGAAAAATCGGCTGCCTTCGTGCTATCGCTCCATTGCCCCATTGAATCCCGCTAAGCAACTTTAGTCGCATGACTGAGAGCACGCCCTAGTGAGCTTGCATATGGAAATGTATCGAAACAGCGAATCTTACAGTTTTCAAGGCTGCTTCCTACTGTAGAATTCATCCTTTTTGCCCGCCTTCTCATCTTGAAGCTTCTCGTTACCGGCTTGTCGGGTTTTGTCGGCACATGGCTGCGTCGTTCGCTTTGCGACCCAGGCGAAAGCAGTCGGTACAAGCTTGTATCCGACGGCGGCGTCGACCTCTTGGCGCGCGAGCAACTTGCCGTAGTGCTGGCCGCGGCCAGCCCCGACGCCGTGATCCATCTGGCTGCGCGCAGCAATGTAGCCGACTCGCTCGCCGATCCTTACCCGACTGTCGAAGTGAACGTCATGGGTACGCTCAATTTGCTGGACGCGATGGAGCGTGCTGGATTTTTCGGTCGCTTCTTGTTCGTCGGTTCCGGAGACCAATACGGACTGGTTTCGCCCGAACAGTTGCCGCTGCAAGAGAATTCCCCGTTAATGCCCCGGAATCCCTATGCCGCAAGCAAGTGCGCGGCAGAGTGTCTGGTCCTGGAGCGCGCCCGCCGCGGCCGCCTCGATGCGGTTTGCGCCCGCTCGTTCAACCATACGGGGCCAGACCAGGACGCGCGCTTTGTACTTCCGTCGCTAGCGCGGCAGATAGTGCGTATTTCTCGGGGGCGTCAACCCCCGGAAATCGTTGTGGGCGACCTCGATGTTACGCGTGATTTTCTTGACGTGAGGGATGTGGTTCGGGCCTATTTCAGGCTGCTTGCCGCAGGCGAGTCCGGCGCAACATACAACGTCTGCTCTGGAGTGGAGCGTCACCTCGGCGAGACCGCCGAAACACTGATGAGGGTGGCGGGCGTGACTGCGGATATTGTTCGGTCGCAGGGCATGTTGCGGCCTGCGGAGCAACGCCGCTCCTGCGGGGATGGACAGCGCCTGCGCGCGCTTGGCTGGCAGCCGCTTGTGCCCTGGGAAGCCACGTTACAAGACCTGATCGCCCACTGGCACGAAAGAATCGACAAGGAAACAACATGACACGAAGTGCGCTCGTTACTGGCATCACCGGACAGGATGGTGCTTACTTGGCTCAGTTGCTGCTCTCCAAAGGCTATGCGGTATACGGACTGATTGCGCGACGGGGTAGCGATACGCTCTGGCGCTTGCGCGAACTG
>CAYYHO010000318.1:0-2407 GCA_964471725.1 uncultured Methyloversatilis sp.
GGCGAAGAACGCCCTCAAGGCCTGCTTCATCTTCAACCTGCTCGACCTGCAGGGACTGCCGCGCGCACGGCTCGAAAGCCATCTCGCCGGCGTGCCGTTCTTCCGCGACGTCGGCGCGCGCCTGCTGGGGATGGACATCCCCGCACTGGCGGATTGGCTGTTGTCCGAGCTCAAGCGCGGCTGCGCACTCGAAGAGCGCGAGGGTATATTGCTGCCGACGATGGCCGCTTGAAGAACCCCCCATGGATCCGACCGAAATCCTTGCCCGCCTGCAATCCTGGACTCTGCCGCCCGAAGGCGATGGGGAAGTGCAGGCGGCCTGCCCGCACGATTGCCCCGATACTTGCGCCATGCGCATCGACGTGCAGGACGGACGGGTCGTCGACGTCAGGGGCGATGCCACCCATGCGCTGACGGCCGGCGTGCTGTGCACCAAGGTGAGCCGCTACGCCGAGCGTGTCCATCATCCGGAACGACTGCGTCAGCCGCTGAAACGCACGGGCAGAAAAGGTTCGGGCGCCTTCGCGCCGATTTCGTGGGACGAGGCTTACGCCACCATTGCCGACCGGCTCGCCGCCATCTGGCGTCGCAATCCCGAAGCCATCCTGCCTTACAGCTACGCAGGCACGATGGGGCTGGTGCAGGGCGAGGGAATGGGCGGCCGCCTGTTCCATGCGCTGGGCAGCAGCCAGCTCGACCGTACCATTTGTTCGAGCGCCGGCACGAAGGGACTGGAACTGACCATGGGCGCCGGCATCGGCATGGACCCCGAGGCGATCATCGACGCGCGCCTGATCGTTCTCTGGGGAACCAACCCCATCGTCAGCAACGTGCACCTGTGGCGCCTGATCCAGGAGGCGAAGCGCCGGGGCGCCATACTCTGGGCTGTCGATCCCTATCGCAGCGACAGCGCCGCGAAGTGCCAGCGTCATCTCGCGTTGCGGCCCGGCAGCGACGCCGCGCTGGCCTACGCCATCGCCCACGTCCTGCAGCGCGACGACCGGCTCGACCGCGACTACCTGGCGCGCCACACGCGCGGCGCCGAGGCTTTCCTCGCGGCGGCGGCCTGCTGGACGCCGGCGCGCGCCGCCGCCTGGTGTGACGTGGCGGCCGCCGACATCGAAGACCTGGCGCGTGCCTACGGAAAGATCCGGCCTGCCGCCATCCGCCTCAACTACGGCATGCAGCGCACTGCCGGCGGCGGCGACGCGGTGCGCGCCGTCATGGCGTTGCCGGCGCTGGCCGGCCACTGGCGCGACCCCGCCGGCGGCGCGGTGCTCAGCACCAGCGGCTGGCTGCCGCGCAATCTGGCCTGGACACGTCCCGACCTGCTCGGGACACGGCGTCCGCGCGTCATCAACATGAGCGCCATCGGCGCGGCGCTTGCGCAGGCCGATCCGCCCATCGAGGCGCTCGTCGTCTACAACAGCAACCCGGTCGCGGTGGCGCCCGACAGCAACGCGGTGCGGTGCGGCTTCGCGCGCGAGGACCTGTTCACCGTGGTGCTCGAGCAGTTCCGCACCGACACCGCCGACCATGCCGACATCGTGTTGCCGGCGACCACCCAGTTCGAACACTTCGACATCCATCGCGCCTACGGGCACCTGCACCTGCTGCTCAACCGTCCGGCCATTGCGCCGGTGGGCGAAGCGCGGCCCAACAGCCGCATTTTCCGCGACCTCGCGGCTGCACTCGCCGGGCGGCTGGGCTCTGCCTGCCCGGCCCTGCGCGATCCGGCGCTTGCTGCAAGCGACGCGCGGATTGCCTGCGATGCCCTGCGCTGGGATCATCCGGCGCTGGCCGGTGCGCCGACCGAGCAGTTGCTCGTGCGCGGCCATGCCCGCATCGCCACCCCGCCGCGCGGCAGCGCGCCCTTCGCGGCGGGCGGTTTCGCCACGCCCGACGGCCGTTTCCATTGCGACCGGCCCGAACCGCCGCGGGTGCGTCCGAATCACGAAGACTGGCAGGGCGAACGGGCGCGCCGCTATCCGCTGCAGGTCATCAGTCCGCCGCCGCGCCACCTGCTCAACAGCAGCTTCGCCAACATCGCTAGCCTGCGAGCGCTGCAGGGCGGGCCGGAGCTCCTCATCCATCCCGCCGACGCCGCCACGCGCGCGATCGCCGACGGCCAGCTGGTGCGCATCTTCAACGATCGCGGCGAGCATTGCGCCAGCGCGCGCGTCAGCGACCGGGCGCGCCCCGGTGTCGTCGTCGCCTTCAGCATCTACTGGCACAAGGACTGCCCGGACGGCAACAACTGCAACGCCGTCACCAGCCAGGCGCTGACCGATCATGGCGGCGGCGCGACCTTCTACGATTGTCTGGTCGAAGTGGCGGGCGTTTCGTAGCTTGCGGTTTGCGGGGACGGGGCGCCGTCTCGCCAGCGCCGACTTTTCAGAGGCGCTCG
>CAYYHO010000319.1:0-2398 GCA_964471725.1 uncultured Methyloversatilis sp.
GCTCTGCCTCTACTGCCACGACAACGAACACCAGAAGCAGCTGGAGGCGCAGGCCGGGCAATCGATGGACACCCCGCAAGGCAAAGTGGCGACGCACAATCCCTTCGCCGACCTGAAGTCGCTGCTCAACAAGGGCCGCTGAGGGGCCGCCCGTCCGGCCATGGCACCGCTGCCCATGGGGCAGGCGCTCACTTCAAGATGGCGAATAGATTGTTGAAATCGTCAGTCCAGGCCTTGATGCCATGAACCGGCCGGATCGCGGATGCCCGCTGCCGGATTTCGGGTTTGGCAAGCATGGCGGGATCTCTCGAGACCAGCACCCAGTCCGTGTTTCTCAACAGCGGATTATCGTTCTCGTCGCGAATATGCGCGACGTGAAGTCCATGCGCCTTGGCAATGGCTTCAACAACCGGCGGAATGTCGAGGAAGCGGTTGGTGACATGGAAAGCGATGACGCCCGCGGGCCGCATGTGACGCAGATAAATGCCCATGGCTTCAACCGTCAGCAAATGAACGGGCACCGAGCCGCCCGAGAAAGCATCCACGGCGAGCACATCGAAATCTTGCGGAGCTTCCTTTTCCATCGATAGCCGGGCGTCGCCAAGCACGGTTTCGATCCTGGCCGGACTGTCGGACATGAAGGTGAATTCCGTCCGGGCGAAGTCGATCACCGCCGGGTCGATTTCGTAAATGCGATAACGGTCGCCCTCCCGGCCATACACCGCAAGCGTGCCGGCGCCCAAGCCGATCATGCCGACTGTCTGACCCGTTCTGCGTGTCGCCTCGATGGCGATACCGATGCCTGCGGTGCGTCCGTAATAAGCCGTCGGTTCCTTGCGGCGGGCCTCCGAAAGAAACTGCTCGCCATGCTTGGTGGCGCCGTGATAGATCCGCCGGGAGATATCCCGCAATTCCTCGTGGGGCACATCGACGGTGCGCAACGTCCCGTAAAAGTTGCGCTGCATCATGCGCGCTGCCGAGGCGTCATCGGCAATCTGCCGATACAGGAACACGGCAGACCACACGGCGAGAAGGAGGGCGATGAGCATGACGAACCGGCTGCGGCGATACATCACGGCGGCAAGCAGTGCCGTGATGACGAAGCCGATGCCGAGTTCGTAGTAGGCCGGCAGAATCCGCGGGGCGACCAGACCGACCAGGGTGCCGCCCAGCGCGCCGCCCACCGATAACATCAGGTAAAAACGGGTCAGGTAGCGCGCATGGGGGCGCAGACGCGACAGTTCGCCGTGGAGCAGCATGCACAGCACGAAAAGACAAAGGGAGTAGAGAGGGACGGCCACCTTCAAATCGACGCCGATCGAACCGTCCTGCAGACCGTACGCGCACAGCGCCAGCAACAGGCCGCTGGCGGGTACGAATAGCTTGCGGCGATACCAGCGGTCGCTTTCGAAACACAGGACGAAAGTCAGCAGATAAAGCGTCAGCGGAACGATCCAGAGGAAAGGAATCGAAGCCACGTTCTGCGTGATGTGGTTGGTGATCGCCACCAGCAACCACGCCGCCATGGCGGCGGGGGTCAGCCACAAGAGATAGTCGCGCCAGACGGGAACCCAGTCGCATTCGGACGCATGTGGCGCATGCGCGGCGCTGGACGAGGGCGCCGGCAGGGCATGGGCGTGGCGCACGAAATAAAAGCCCGCGGCAATGCACAGGGCGGCGAAGGCAGCGAACAGGCCGGACCAGCCATAGGCCTGATCGCGCAAGGTGGCTTGCGTTTCAATCAGGAAGGGATAAGCCACCAGCGCCGCAAGGGACGCCATGTTTGAGAGGGAAAACAGGCGATACACATGGGAACCGATATTGACCCGCGCGACCCAGGATTGAATCAGCGGCCCGGTCGTCGATAGCAGAAAATAGGGAAGCCCTATCGTTGCCGCCAGCAGTCCGATGATCAACAGCATGGGATCCTCGGCGCCGGTCGGTTTCCAGTCGGAACTGGCGATGATCGGCAGGAACATCAGGCTGGTAACCAGCAAGGCGCCGTGAATGCCCAGTTGCACGCGTGGCGTCAGGCGACTGGCCAGCACATCGGAATAGGCATAACCCGCCAGCAAAGTCAGCTGAAAGAACACCATGCAGACAGCCCAAACGGCGGCGCTCCCGCCAAACCAGGGCAGAATCTGTTTGGCTATGAGCGGCTGCACCAGGAAGAGCGAAAAGGCGCTCGCAAAGATGGTGCCGGCGAACAACCATTGGGCGATTGAAGGACGCATATTGATTCCGGTTGAGGGTTGGTGGCGAATTGACACTGGCACGGCGGTCGCGGGGTGGTGATGCAGAGTAACATCAAGCCCATGGAGCATCCGGTATCCACCCTCGCCGTGCGCCGCAGCCCGCTGCCCAAATCGACCGTCGGCAAGACCTCGCGGCGCATCCT
>CAYYHO010000320.1:0-2393 GCA_964471725.1 uncultured Methyloversatilis sp.
TGGGCTGCACGCCGACGAAGAAGATGAAGGGCAGCACCTTGTCGCGGCCGAACATGCCGTACAGCTCCTCGATGCGATCGATGGTGGCCTTCAGTGTGGCGGGCGACTCGTCGGGGGCATTCAGCGGCAGGTAGAGCTTGATCTTCTGATCGGTCATGCCGGCGTCCTGGAAGAGGCGGAACGCCGCCATCTGCTGGTCGAGCGCATAACCGAGGGTCAGGCTGTCGATCATGTCCTGCGAGCCGGTGAAGGACAGGTCGATGCTCTCCAGCCCGCTGTCGAGCATCTTCTTGGCGATCTCGGCAGTCAGGTAGTTGAGACGCAGGTAGCCGGTCCAGCGCACCTTGACCTGACGCGCCAGCATTTCGTCGAGGATGGCCTCGACATGGGCCATGCTGCGCCGGGTGGAGCAGAACTGGGCATCGGTGAACCAGATGTTCTGGACGCCATATACCTTGCTGAGCGTTTCGACTTCCTTGGCCACCTCGACCGGGTCGCGGTAACGCTGATGGGCGCCCTCGATCTTGTTGTAGAGGCAGAAATTGCACTGGAAGGGGCAGCCGCGCTTGGTATGGACGCCGATCGCCTCCTTGCCGGCGCCGACGTATTCGCGGAAGGCCGGGAAGATCGATTCGATATAGGCGAAATCGACCGCCGTCAGCTGCGGCAGGTTGAAGTTCTCCTCCGCCGGATGGTGGTGCACCTGTCCGGTGGCGTCCTTGTGATAAAAATTTCCAGCCGGTTCCGTGAAGCCATCGACGATGGACAGCATCGCATCCTCGCCTTCGCCGACCACCACCACGGTGTCGGTCGGGCAGCGCTCGATGATGTACTTGCCGAAAATGGATACCGCCGTGCCGCCCACCACCAGCCGCGATTGGGGCAGCAGCTTGCGCACCATCTTCAGGTAACCGAAATTGCGGATGCGCTGCATGGCGTAGTCGGTGATGATGCTGACCGCCTGCCAGGCCGCCTGGACGCGTTTCCAGGGGTTGGGCGAGTGGTCGTAGTTCATCACGACGTCGAGCGCATCGTTTTCCGGGTGGGGCCCGAAGGTCTGCATGTTGCGCCAGGAGAAGGCCACCACGTCGGGTTTGAGGGCGGCCAGCCGCTCGGTCAGCACGGCCTTGCGCCGGTGGGCGGGAATCACTGCCAGATCGAGAAGTTCCTGGCGCACGTCGGGCCGCTGCTTGTGGATGAAGTCGGCCACATAAACCACGCCGCCCGGCCATATTTTCCAGACCGGCAGGCGGATATAGAGGACGGAACGAACCTGCTGCGACATGATGCCACTCCTATACCAGCCCAACCAACCAATGCCAGGAAATCCGGTCCCCTGTTAGCTCCTGGCGCTGTGCGGGCGTACCCGACCATTTTGCACGGAAATCAATCTGCGGTGAAGAGAAGAGTCCGCACGAGTTGAGGCGATGAAAAAGGCGGCATTCTACTGGAGCGACCGGCCAGAGGGAAAATCAGAATAATCTAATCGGGCCGCATGAAAATATATGGCGAACTGCCCTGATCGCGTTGCGCGGCTCAGTCGGGACTCCCACGCTGCTGGCGGCGCCGGTCCAGCCACCAGGCCAGCACCGGCAGGGCGAGAAAGGAACCCGGCAAGGCGAGGATGAGGAAATAGGGCGACAGGTGCGCCAAAGCGCGCAGTTGTTGCAGCAGTTCCCTGCGCTCGCCGCTCGACCAGCGGTCGCCGTTGCGGTGCTTCATCAGGAGCGGCATCAACCCTTTCACCTTGGCCAGCTCGGCGGTGATTTGCAGGCGCTCGCGCTGCTGGGCTTCGAGCATGCGCTGCACCAGCCGGGGCGATGCGTCGCGCTGCTGCGGTATCCGTTGTGGCTGCGGGGTGGCTTCCCGGACGGCCTCGCGGCAGGCGCGGCTCATCAGCGTTGCGGAGGCTGCGTCTGCAGCCAGAGCCTGCTGTCGCGCCACAGGCGCCAGGCAACGAAGCCGCGCCGTCCCCAGCGCCAGAAGAAGCGACGCATGCCGGGGCGCGCGGCTACCAGCAGGGCCAGCCCGGCAGCCAGCGCTTCCGGATGGCGCCTGACCCAGCGCACCCCGCTGTTGATCTGGTCGGCCACCTCGAACAGGGGCGCCAGACCGCCGGCGTGGCGGGCGAGCGCCTCGCGCTGGGTGGCGCTGTCGAGCAGCAGCAATTGCTTCCGGAGCGCCAGTTCGATCGCCTTCACGCGGCCGAGTCCTGTTTCGGGGCGGGATTGAGGGCTGCCTCGTCGCGCCGCAATTCGGCCAGACTGGCCGCAAACATGCGCGAGCCTTGGCGGGCGAGCCGCAGGGCCAAGGCTGCGGCCACGCCCGCGGCGGCGAGGAACAAGGCCGTGAATACGCCGAGCGCGAGCAATCGGTGGCTGTCCCAGAGCAAC
>CAYYHO010000321.1:0-2387 GCA_964471725.1 uncultured Methyloversatilis sp.
AGCTAACAATCCGCTGTTCTTTCGTAGCAGCGGTCCATTTGATTTCCGTGCCCTTCCTTGGCCGGCGGCGTATCGCGATTCCGCTTCCGGAGGCACGAAGGCTTCAAATACTCTACAACTACCAAGTACAAAGCGGGCGCAGGCTATCACCAACTGCGCAGCAGGATAATCCCGATTTTTGATTCCCGAATAAGTCTCGCCAATTGTATCCCGGGAAAGCTTGATCTACATCAAAACGCCCGCTTTGCGCGGCTTTTCGGGCTTTCCGGAATCAGACAAGGACATATTTGGAGAAGAATAATTGATGCTGAAACCTGCAGGCTTCCGGTAGTTTACCGGCTCCTTTTCCTTAATAACACCCTATTTGCGGGAGGCACGACAATGATAAAACCACACGGCTCCGATCAACTCAACCCGCTGTTCGTGTATGACCCGGATCAGCATCGCGCTCTGATGCACGAAGCGGCGTCACTGCCTTCGATGCTGCTCTCCTCGGCGGCGGCCGCCAACGCGGTAATGATGGGTTCGGGCTACTTCAACCCGCTGACCGGCTTCATGAATCTCGCCGATGCGCTGAGCGCCGCGGAGCACATGAAAACGACCAGCGGCCTGTTCTGGCCGGTGCCGGTACTGAACCTGACCCAGGACGTCAGCGCGATCAAAGGTCACAAGCGCATCGCCCTGCGCGACCCCAACGTCGAGGGGAACCCTGTCCTGGCGGTGATGGATGTGGAAGCCATCGAAGAAGCCAGCGAAGACCAGATGCGCCTGATGACCGAGAAGGTCTATCGCACCACCGACCCCGCCCACAACGGCGTCGCCACTTTCAACGCCTCCGGCCGCTTCGCCGTTTCCGGCCCGATCAAGGTGCTGAGCTTCAGCTACTTCCAGAGCGAGTTCCCCGACACCTTCCGCACCGCCGTCGAGATCCGCAACGAGATCGCCGAGCGCGGCTGGAAAAAGGTGGTGGCCTTCCAGACCCGCAACCCGATGCACCGCGCCCACGAAGAGCTTTGCCACATGGCGATGGATCGCCTCGGCGCCGACGGCCTGGTCATCCACATGCTGCTCGGCAAGCTGAAGCAAGGCGACATCCCGGCGCCGGTGCGCGACGCCTGCATCCGCAAGATGGTGGATCTGTACTTCAAGCCGAACAGCGCGATGGTCACCGGCTACGGTTTCGACATGCTCTACGCCGGCCCGCGCGAAGCGGTGCTGCATGCCGTGTTCCGCCAGAACATGGGCGCCACCCACTTCATCATCGGCCGCGACCATGCCGGCGTGGGCGACTATTACGGCCCCTTCGACGCGCAGACCATCTTCGACGAGGTACCCAAAGGCGCGCTGCTGATCGAGATGTTCATGGCCGACAACACCGCCTGGTCGAAGAAGCTCGGCAAGGTCGTGATGATGCGCGAAGCCCCCGGTCACACCAAGGAAGACTTCATCACCCTGTCCGGCACCAAGGTGCGCGAGATGCTCGGCCGCGGCGAAGCGCCCCCGCCCGAATTCTCCCGTCCCGAAGTTGCCAAGATCCTTTCGGATTACTACCAGGGTCTCGGCAAGTAACACCCGCATGATCGGCGGCGGCCTCCCGGCCGCCGTCGCATCGCCGCGCCGCTGCACCGAAGAACCTCTAGCGGCGACGCTTGTCGCGCTCCTCCTCCAGCTTGCGCTGCCGCAATTCGCGCAGACGGGCGTCGACCTCCGACTGTTCGTAAAAATCTCCGTCTCCGGCCTGGCGCGCCAGTTCCAGTTGCAAGGTTGCCGCGTCGAGCTGGCCTTCCGCCAGGTAGGCCTCCGCCTGGGCGCGGTGTTGGTGCAGGCGTTTGCCCTGCACGGCGTAGCCCCTGGCCTGCAAGGCATGCAGGCGCGCATCGCCCGGCGTGAGCTGCAATTCGCGGCGCGTCAACTCCACGGCTTCCGCCGCGGCTGCCGTCCCGCCAGCGCCGACTTTTGCTTCGATCAACGCATAGGTCAGGGCGCGTGCGTGCGGGTAGCGACGCATGGCTTCCTGCAGGGTTTTGAGCGCGCCCGCCGTATCCTTGCGTTTCAGCTGCAATTGCGCGACCAGCTTGTCCAGCATGGGCGATTCGAGATTCAACCGCCGCAGCGCGTCGATCTCGCTCGCCGCCGCCGCCAGCCTGTTGTCGCGCATCAGCGCATGGGCGTAACCGAAGCGCACATCGGTCTCGCGCGCGTACTTGCCGCTTTTCAACTGGGCGACGAAATCCGCCACCGCATCGGCGGGCGTTCCGTCGTAAGCCCGCACCTTGGCGCGTACCAGGCCGAAATCCGTACTGTCCGGCACTTGCCGGTAGGGCCGCTGGGCAATGCGGTTTTCCATGTCGGTGATGCGTTCGGTGGTCAGCGGGTGGGTGCGCAGA
>CAYYHO010000322.1:0-2385 GCA_964471725.1 uncultured Methyloversatilis sp.
AGGACGGCAGCTTCAAGGCCAAGACCGCGCACACGCTGAATCCCGTGCCGCTGATCCTCT
The DNA here is from genome assembly GCA_964471725.1 of uncultured Methyloversatilis sp. Taxonomy (GTDB): domain Bacteria; phylum Pseudomonadota; class Gammaproteobacteria; order Burkholderiales; family Rhodocyclaceae; genus Sulfuricystis. Next base: position 61 of record CAYYHO010000322.1, read on the forward strand.
ACGACAATGCGACCGGCGGCAGGCTGGGACTCAGACAGACCGAAACGGCCGGCTTGTCGAACATCGCCGCGACGACGGCCAACCTGCTCGGCTTCGAGAAGCATTCGTCCTGGGACGAAAGTCTGCTGACGGTGAAGTGAGCGCGTCGCCCCGGGTAGGCCGGTTCAGGACAGACGGAAGCGTCCGGCGAGCTGATCGAGCGTCCCGGCGATGCGGGTGAGTTCCTGGGCGGCCGTGGCGGTTTGCTGAGTGTTTTCGGCCAGTTCCTCGGTGCCCTGCGAAACGCTATCGACCCGGTTGGCGATGTCGCGCGCCGAGGAAGCCTGTTCCTTGAGCGTGAACCCGATGCCATCCACGGCCTGGGTGACCTGCGCGGTGGCCGCGCTGATCTGCCCGACCGATTCGCCGGCTTCCTGGGCGAGCCGCACGCCATCCTCGACGCGCGCCACGCTGGTCTGCATGCCGGTGGCCGCGGTGCGGGCGCCTTGCTGGATTTCGTTGATCATCGTGCCGATCTCGCCGGTCGAGGCGGCGGTGCGCTCGGCGAGCTTGCGGACCTCGTCGGCAACGACGGCGAAGCCGCGGCCCTGTTCGCCGGCGCGCGCGGCTTCGATGGCCGCGTTGAGAGCGAGCAGGTTGGTCTGGTCGGCGATCTCGCGGATCACATTGACGATCCCGCTGATCCGGCCGGAAAGCGTTTCGAGGGAGCGGATGTCCTCGGCGGATTCCGTTACCGCCGCGGCGATCCTGTGGATTTCCGTGGCAGCCGACTGGATGACCTGCGCGCTGCGGGTCGACTGTTCCGAGGCCTGCTGGGTGATGCGTCGGACGTCGCCGGCATGCTCCTCGACCTGGTCGATCGACACCGAGAGCTCCTCGACGGCGGCGGCCATGCTCGAGGTTGCATCGGACTGGCGCTGTGCGATCGTGGCACCCTTGTCGGCGGTGACCGTCAGTTCGCCGGATTGACGGTTGAGCTGCGCCGTCTCGCGGCCGATCGCGGCCACCAGTTCGCGCAGCGCGGCTTGCATCGAAGCCATTTCCTTGAGCAGCGTGGTGATTTCGTCGCCGCCCGTAACGGGCACCGTTACCGTCAGGTCGCCGGCGGCAATGGCGCGCGCAGTCTGGTTGGCGACTGCAAGGCCGCCATTGAGACGGCGCAGGGTGATAAATCCCGTGACCGCGCTGAGGGACAGGCCGAGGACGATGAGCACGATCAGGATGATTCTCGACTGGTTGTAGCGGGCCTCGCCGGCAGCATGGGCGGCCTTGGCCTGATCGACCTTGGCTTCCGACATGTCATTGAGGGCCTCGATCATGGCCCTGAAGTCGTTGTTGTTCAATGCGAGGATGCGGCGCGCGATGTCGATGTCGAAGTTGCCGGCCTTGAGCGCGGCAATCAGCTCGCGCGACTTGCCGAGCCAGGCGGCGCGCGCCGATTCGAATGCGGCGAACAGTTCGGCTTCCTGCGGCGCGGAGAAATTCAGGCGCAACTTCTGCGCGACCCGGTCGAGCTCGGCGAAGCGCGAATCCAGTGCATCGAAGTGCAGGTTGATCGGGTGATCGTGGACGGCGGCGATGGCGTTGCGCGGATCGTGCTGCAAGGTCAGCAGCAACTCCAGGCGGTTGGCGTTCAGGAAACCGCGGATCTCGACGATATCGTTGAGGGCGATAATGCCTTGATCATAGACCTTCTCCAGGCTGTCGCGCGAGGCGGCCAGACCGTGCCAGGCCAGTGCGCAGGCGACGAGGAAAACGCCGGTGGCGAAGGAAGCCCAGAGCCAAAGCCGCTGGGAGATCGTGAGTTGGGGCATCTTGGTCACCTCGGTGTCGTGCGCAGCAGAATCAGAATCAAGAAATGCTTATATATGCATTTTTTCATAGTCGTCCATTCAGGTAAAGCAGGTAAGCGCCTGCAAGCATCGCCTATTCGACGCATTATCGCGGCCGGCAGCTTTCGGGCGGATCGGCAAGAACGGGAGCGCGGCGGGTGACGCCGGCGGAATTGGCGCTATAGTCCCGGTTCATGGACGCCAATGCCAAACAAAGCGCGCAGGAACGCCGGCTGACCCTGCTCGAAGTCGTCGATGCACTGATCGAAGCCGGCAAGGTGCCCCGCGCCGAGGCCGAGAAGTTCCGCCAGGAGCGTCGCTATTTCCGCGGCGCCGCGCATCCGCTCTCGGTGATTGCCGAACAGCGCTGGAAATCCCCCGAACCGCCGCATCGCCAGCTCGATCTCGAAAGCCTGACCGAGTGGCTGGCGGGCTGGATCGGGCTGCCGTACTACCACATCGACCCGCTCAAGGTGAATCTGGCGGCGGTCAC
>CAYYHO010000323.1:0-2384 GCA_964471725.1 uncultured Methyloversatilis sp.
CCGTCCGGATATTGACTTTTTACGAGTTCATCAGGAGATAATATGCCGTTAAGAAAAATTGAAAGAACGCCCTCAGCCTATTCTTATCCTCTTTTGATAAAAAACATACTTAATACGCCTCTTGTCTATGCGCCAAAACAGGAAATAGTTTACAGAGACAAGATGCGCTATGATTACTCTTCACTTAAAAAAAGAATTGGTCAGCTTGCCTTTATGCTGGAAAAACAAGGCGTATCGCAAGGAACAACAGTTGCTGTCATGGATTGGGACAGCCACAGATACTTAGAATGTTTCTTTGCAGTGCCCATGATGGGAGCAGTCCTTCATACCATAAACATAAGGCTTTCCCCAGAGCAGCTAGCCTATACAATCAATCATGCTGAAGACGATATAATACTTGTAAACTCAGATTTTCTTCCGATGATAGAAGCAATAAAAGACAGTATTGTAACGGTTAAAAAATTTATTCTTCTTACAGACTCCGATAATAGCCCGCAAACTAGTCTTAACCTTGCCGGAGAATATGAAGACCTTCTTGCGGGATGTCAGGATGATTACAATTTTCCTGACTTTGATGAAGACACAATGGCAACTACTTTTTACACAACGGGAACGACTGGAATGCCAAAAGGTGTCTATTACAGCCACCGGCAGCTTGTTCTGCATACTTATGGGCTCATGTCAGGGCTTTGTATTTATAAATCTCAGATAAACTTAAATTCAGGTGATGTTTACATGCCTATGACTCCCATGTTCCATGTCCATGCATGGGGAATCCCATATCTTTGCACTCTCTTGGGGACGAAACAGGTTTATCCTGGAAAATATGAGCCGGCAGTCCTTCTTAGGCTTATTTCAGATGAAAAAGTGACTTTTTCGCACTGCGTTCCAACCATCATGCATATGCTTGTCTCAAGCCCTGTTGTTAAGCAGTTTGACCTTTCAAGTTGGAAGGTAATAATCGGCGGCTCAGCCCTTCCGAAAGGACTCTGCAAGGCTGCTCTTTTGCTTGGAATAAATCTTACAACAGCTTACGGAATGTCGGAGACCTGTCCTATTCTCACAGCCGCAAACATGAAACCTTTCATGCTTGACTGGGACATTGAAAAACAGATTGAAATGAGATGCAAGACAGGGCTGGCTGTTCCCATGGTCAATCTGGAAATAGTTGATCCAGAGGGAAAGCCTGTTGCGCATGACGGAAAAACTGCAGGCGAGGTTGTGGCAAGGGCACCCTGGCTGACTCAAGGATATCTTAAAGATAGTCAAAGGAGTGAAGAGCTCTGGGTGAACGGTTGGCTACATACTGGAGATATCGGCATAATTGATTCAGAGGGATATCTTCAGATTACAGACAGGGTAAAAGATGTCATAAAAACAGGTGGTGAGTGGGTTTCATCCCTTGAACTTGAAGATATCATAAGCCAGCATCATACGGTAAGCGAGGCTGCCGTAATTGGTGTTCCGGATGAAAAATGGGGTGAAAGGCCGATGGCGCTCGTTGTGTTAAAAGCCGAATATAAAGGCAAAATAGATGAAGAAGAATTGAAGTCTTTCTATAAAAAATTTGTTGATAACGGCGCAATCCCAAAATACGGAATTCCTGGAAAAATTGCTATTGTTGATTCAATTGCCAAGACAAGCGTCGGCAAGATAAATAAGAAAGAACTGAGGGTTCAGTATAAGTAATCAGTGTGGTCTCGTAAACGTTCATGACATAAGCCCCCCCCCGCTCGTGAAACGAACGAAATGCTGGTTTTGATAACATAAAATTGACCAGCAAAATGGGGTTTTGATAACCGAAAATTGACCACCCTGTGCAGTTCAGTTCCTGGTAAAATGGAAAGGAGATAACAACCATTTTATTGGGGGAAAAAGGAGTGCTCAAGATGGATCAGTACGAAATGATAAGGAAGGGATATCGGTTATATGGTCAAAATATCAGCCAGCTATCCAGATTTACGGGACATTCACGAAACACAATCAAAAAGGCTATCCGTGGTGAGCCATGGGGGTACAGGGAACGGGGGCATCAGAGTTTTCCGGCACTTGATCAGTACCGTGTGATAATCGATAGCTGGCTGAAGTCAGACTGGGATAATCCGAAAAAGCAGCGCCATACGGCACGTCGGGTATACAACCGGTTGGTGCAAGAGCATGGCTATAAGGGGTGTGAATCCAGTGTTCGCCGGTATGTGAGAATGGCCAAGGTGCTTCTTGGGGTCGGAACGCCGCGCGCATTTATTCCGTGTGATCCGGAGGCTGGGCATGAAGCGGAGGCAGACTGGGGCCATGCGATAGCCAATATTGCCGGAGAACAGGTTCGACTGAAGTTTTTCTGTATGCGGAGCAAATATTCCGGCAAGCACTTTGTCCGGTTTTAT
>CAYYHO010000324.1:0-2382 GCA_964471725.1 uncultured Methyloversatilis sp.
CGACCGCGACGAAATCGAGGTTTATCTGTGGATGTTCTTCAACGGCTGGGCTGCCGAGCATCAAGTACATCAAGAGGGCGACCAGCGGCAGGGAAATGGCGATACCGGTGGGTACGGCCCTGCTCGGCGGAGTGGTCGCGGCGGCGCTGTCCGGGGTGGCGCTGTCCTCGATGAGGCGGCGCTGCAATTCGGCATGGGCCTGCGCGTAGTCATCCTGTGACAGGGCGCCTTCGGCACGGTCACGTTCCAGTTCGGCGAACTGGTCCCGGTAGATCGCCGCATTCAGTTCCTGGCGCGACAGGTCGCTGTCCTGGGCGCGACGGAAGAACGGTCGCAACAACAGCGCCAGCGTGGCGACGACCAGGAGCAGGGCGCCAATGACAAAGCCGGTCATGACGGTTCTCCTTTTCCTGTTAACAGGGCCTCGGCACGCTTGCGCTCTTCCTCGGACAACGGGGTTTCAGCGATCAGGCGGCCGCGGCGGCGCAGGTAATTCACCAGCAAAGCGAGACCGACGATCAGGAGAATGAAGGGGCCGCCCCACAGCAGCCAGGTGGTCGGCTTCAATTGCGGGCGGTAGAGCACGAAGTCGCCGTAGCGGCTGACGAGGAAGTCCTTGATCTGCTGGTCCGTGTTGCCTTGCTTGATGAGGTCGCGTACCTCGCGGCGAAGGTCCTGCGCGAGTTCGGCCTGCGAGCCGGCAAGCGATTCGTTCTGGCAGACGAGGCAGCGCAATTCCTCCGAAATGTGGATGAGGCGCTGCTCGACCACGGGGTCTTCGGCCAGCGGCGCCGCCTCTTTGGCAAGCAGCGCGCCGGAACTGCCCAGCAGCAGGGCGGCGGTCAGGGCAAGCAGGGTTTTCATTTATTCAGTTCCTGAACCAGCGGGATGATTTTCTGTTGCAGCACTGCGGGGGTGACGGGGCCGATCTGCTTGAAGCGGATCACGCCGGCCTTGTCGATGACATAGGTTTCCGGCACGCCATAAACCCCGTAGTTGATACCGACGCGGCCGTCGATGTCATAAGCGGAAAGCAGGTAGGGATCGCCGAAGCGCACCAACCAGAGCTTGCCGTCCGCACGCTGATCCTTGTAATTGAGGCCGACCAGGGGTGTGGTGCCTGATTTGGCGAACTCCACCAGGATCGGGTGCTCTTCGCGGCAGGATACGCACCATGAGGCCCAGACGTTCAGCAGCCAGACCTTGCCCGCCATATCTTTGGGCGAGAACCGGCTGTTTTCGTCGTGCAGTTGCGGCAGGTCGAAAGCCGGCGCTGGCTTGCCGATCAATGGCGAGGGAACCTCGCGCGGGTTGAGGCTGAGGCCGACTGCCAGGAAACCGACCAGCACGATGAAGGCGCCCAGCGGCAGGAGAAACTTGTTCATGCGGGCGCTCCGGCGATGGCAGCCGAGGGCTGCTTGACCTTGATGCGATAGCGGCGATCGGCTGCCGCGAGGATGCCGCCCAGAGCCATCAGCAGGCAGCCGCCCCAGATCCAGCCGACGAAGGGCTTGTAATAGACACGGACCGCCCAGGCATCGCCTTCCAGCGGCTCGCCGAGGGAGACATAGACATCGCGCAGGAAGCCCGAGTCGATGGCGGCTTCGGTCATCGGCATGCCGGAAGAAGAATTGTAGTTGCGTTTTTCGGGATGCAGCGTCCTCAGCATGCGTCCGTCCTTCGACAGTTCCACGGTGCCGATTGAAGTCCTGTAGTTGGGCCCCATGGCATTGCGCACACCTATGAAGGTGAAGGTGTAGCCGCCGACCAGGACGGTCTCCTGCGGCGCCATGCGCACGTCGCGTTCATCCTGGTAGGTGCTGACCACGGCGACGCCGATGACGAAAATGGCCAGGCCGAAGTGAGCCAGCTGCATGCCCCACCAGGCGCGCGGCGGGCTGCCGGTCTTGTGCCGCTCGATCGCCTGCTGGACGATGGCCGCCATGATCCAGGTGGCGAGGGCCAGGCCCAGCGCCACATAGGCATGCCATTCGCCTGCCAGCATCGGCAGGCCGATGCCGCCCAGCACGGCGACGAGGGCGGCCGGCCACAGCTTGCGGCCGACGCTCTTGAGATCGGCATGCTTCCAGCGCGCGAAGGGGCCGGCGGCGACCAGCAGCAGCAAGGGCAGCATGAGGGGGATGAACACCGCATTGAAATAGGGCGGGCCGACGGAGATCTTGCCCAGTCCCAGCGCGTCGATGATCAGCGGATACAGCGTGCCGAGCAGCACGGCGCCGCAGCCGACCACCAGCAGCAGGTTATTGACGAGCAGGAAGGACTCGCGCGAGATCAATTCGAAGCGCCCGCCGAGGCCGACCTTGGGGGCGCGCCAGGCAAACAGCAGCAGCGAAGCGCCGATGACGATCACCAGCAGCATCA
>CAYYHO010000325.1:0-2362 GCA_964471725.1 uncultured Methyloversatilis sp.
ATAACGGTATGATGCGCCCCTCGTTTCCCGCAACAACCCCATGATCCGCAAGCTTCTGCGCCGCATCTTCAAGCGCGGCGAACCCTCTCCCCATCCGGTCGAAATCATCGAGGCAGGCCAGCACGGCATTCGCCCCGAAGGCGTTTCGCCCGGCGCCCGGCGCACCTGCGAAACCCTGCAGCAGGCCGGTCACCGCGCCTACGTGGTCGGCGGCGCGGTGCGCGACCTGATCGCCGGCCGCAACCCCAAGGATTTCGACGTCGCCACCGATGCCACGCCCGACCAGGTGCGGCGGCTGTTCCGGCGCGCGCGCGTCATCGGCCGCCGCTTCCAGATCGTGCATGTCATGCAGGGCGGCGAGACCATCGAGGTATCGACCTTCCGCGCCGCGCACGATGAGGACACGCTGAAGGATGCCCACGGCCGCGTGCTGCGCGACAACGTCTGGGGCACGATGGAAGACGACGCCGCACGCCGCGACTTCACCATCAACGCGCTCTACTACGACCCGGCCAGCGGCGCGGTGTTCGACTACCATCACGGCGTGCGCGACCTGCAGCGCAAGACCCTGCGCATGATCGGCGATCCGCGCGCGCGCTACCGCGAAGACCCGGTGCGCATGCTGCGCGCGGTGCGCTTCTCCGCCAAGCTCGACCTGCGGCTGGACCCGCAGGTGCAGACGCCGATCCGCGAGATGGCTGCCCTGATCGAGAATGTCCCGGCAGCGCGCGTCTTCGACGAAATGCTCAAGCTGCTGTTCTCCGGCCACGCCGTCGCCTGCGTCCGGCGGCTGCGCGAGGACGGTTTGCACCACGGCCTGCTGCCCCTGCTGGATGTCATCCTCGAGCAGCCGCTCGGCGAGAAGTTCGTCATGCTGGCGCTGGCCGATACCGACGCGCGCATCCGCGCCGACAAGCGCACCTCGCCGGGCTTCCTGTTCGCCACCCTGCTGTGGCACGAGGTGCTGAGCAACTGGGAAGCGCGCAAAAAGAACGGCGAGCCGCCGGTTCCCGCGTTGCACACCGCGATGGACGAAGTCCTCGAGGTGCAAGGCGGCAAGCTCGCCATCACGCGGCGCATCGCCGGCGACATCAAGGACATCTGGCTGCTGCAGCCGCGCTTCGAGAAGCGCGGCGGCCGTGCGCCATTCCGTCTCGTCGAGCAACAACGCTTTCGCGCCGCCTGGGACTTTCTGCAACTGCGCGCCGCCAGCGGCGAAGTTGCGCAGGAACTGCCCGACTGGTGGCTGGCCTTCCAGCAGGCCGGCAATGCCGAGCGCGAGGCCATGCTGAAGCCGGACAGCGGCCCGAAAAAGCGGCGCCGCCGCAAACCCCGCAAGGCTGCCGGCGAAAATCCGACCAGCGCCGTCCTGCCAGCGCCGACTTTCGAGCCGTGAGCACCATCGCTGCGCCGCCCGCCTCCTGCCCGGCACAGCCGGGGGACTCCCCGGCTCGGGCGCCCGCGGCAGTCTCCATCGCCTACGTGGCCCTCGGCGCCAATCTCGGCGACCCGGTCGCCACCGTGCGGGCCGCCATCGAGGCGCTGCGCGGCCTGACCGACGCGCGCCTGCTGCGCGTTTCCGCGCTGTACCGCACCGCGCCGGTCGGCCTGCGCGACCAGCCGGATTTCATCAATGCCGTGGCGGCGCTGTCGACGCACGGCGCCGCAGCCGATTTTCTGGCCCGCCTGTTCGCCATCGAAGCGGCCTTCGGCCGCGTGCGCAGCCTCCGCAATGCGCCGCGCACGCTCGACCTCGATCTGCTGCTGTTCGGCGCCGAGCGCTCTGCCACGGCCGCGCTGACCCTGCCGCACCCCCGCCTCGCCGAGCGCGCCTTCGTGCTCGCCCCGCTGCACGAAATCGAGCCCGATCTCGCCATCGACGGCCTCGGCCGCATCGCCGACCTGCTGCCCGGGGTCGCCGCCCAGCGGATCGAAAGGCTGGGCTGATGCAGACCCTCACGCAAATCCCGGTCGCCTGGCAGACGGTACTGCTGCTCACGGCATCCAACGTCTTCATGACATTCGCCTGGTATGCGCACCTCAAGAACCTCAACGACAAGCCCTGGTGGCTGGCCGCCCTGGCCTCCTGGGGCATCGCCCTGTTCGAATACCTGATCCAGGTGCCGGCCAACCGCATCGGCCATGCCGAATTGAACCTCGGCCAGCTCAAGATCATGCAGGAGGCGATCACCCTGACCGTCTTCGTGCCGTTCGTCCTCCTTTACATGGACGAGCCGCTCAAGCTTGACTACCTGTGGGCGGGCTTGTGTATTCTGGGCGCCGTCTACTTCATTTTCAGGGGCGCCTGATGACCTACCTCGCCTCCAACAAGCCGATCACCCTGCCCGAACTGGCGCGCATG
>CAYYHO010000326.1:0-2361 GCA_964471725.1 uncultured Methyloversatilis sp.
AGGTCGCGGCCGAGCGCCGCGGCGACCACCTCGCCCATGCGCAGGGTGGTGCCCGAGGGGGCGTCGATCTTGTGGTGGTGGTGCGCCTCGATGATCTCGACGTCGTAGCCTTCGTTGAGGATGCGCGCGGCGATGTCGAGCAGCTTGAAGACCGCGTTCACGCCCACTGCCATGTTCGGCGCGCAGACGACGGGAATGTCGCGGGCAACGGCCTCGATCTGCTGTTTCTGCGCGGCCGTGAAGCCGGTGGTGCCGATCACGGCATGCACGCCGTGCCGGCGGCAGATATCCAGGTGCTTCAGTGTGCCTTCCGGGCGGGTGAAGTCGATCAGGCAATCGGCCCGCTGCAGGCCGGCTTCGGTATCCGCGCTGACGTTTACGCCGCAGGGGGCGCCCACCAGTTCGCCGGCATCCTTGCCGAGGAAGGGGCTGCCCGGCACATCGAGCGCGGCGGCCAGTTCGGCATCCGGCGCCTGCAGCACCGCCTCGATCAGCATGCGGCCCATGCGGCCGCCCGCACCGACGATGGCGTAGCGAATCTTGTTCATGGTCAATTTTTCCTGGCTGCGGCTGGCACTTCGATGACCCGCGCAGTCGGAGACGCCGTGCCGGCGGCGGCTTCCCGGCTTGCCTCCGTTTCGGCAACCACGTCGCCGCCGACGCGCACCAGCTTGCCATCCTCGAAGAACACCGCCAGCCGGCGCGTCTGCACGGCGCCGCGGCCGGGCTGGAAGCGATAGACATAATCCCAGCGGTCGGCGTGGAACATGTCGGCCACCAGCGGGGTGCCGAGGGCGAAACGCACCTGGTCGCGGTTCATGCCGGGCTTGAGTTTGGCCACCATGTCCTGGGTGACGTAATTGCCCTGGCGCACATCGATGCGGTAGGGGGAAAGGTAGGACGTCACTTCCGGTGTATTGGCGCATGCACCCAGCAGGGGCAGGCAGAAAAGCAGGATTCGCGGCAGCATGTCGATGACGGGGGAATGAGGGATGAGGCTTGAGGGGTGACCGCAGGGCAGGAACAGCGCGAAAACTATATCATACGGCTTGACCGGCCTGAGTGTTCGCCGAGCGATGGGCCTCAACGATTCCTACCTGCCGAATTCACTGCCATGTCCGATCCCGAAGAACTCAAGAGCATCGGCCTCAAGGCCACCGTGCCGCGCATGACCATCCTCGAACTGTTCCGCAAGTCGAGCACCCGTCACCTGACGGCCGAGGACGTCTATCGCCAGTTGCTGGCCGAGGAAACCGACATCGGTCTGGCCACCGTCTATCGCGTGCTCACCCAGTTCGAACAGGCCGGCCTGCTCGAGCGGCACCACTTCGAATCGGGCAAGGCGGTGTTCGAACTCAACGACGGCAAGCACCATGATCACCTGGTCTGCCTGCAGTGCGGCAAGGTCGAGGAATTCAACGACCCCGAAATCGAGCGCCGCCAGTTGAAAGTCGCCAAGTCGCGCGGATTTGCAGTGGTCGAGCACGCGCTCTACCTGTATGCCGACTGCCTGAAACAAGACTGTCCGCATCGGACCGACAAGGACGAATGAGTTTGTTCCGGCATAGATAAACTCACTTAAAACATAAGGTTATCTACTGGTCGCCAGGTAATCCGCACTCAAACGAAGGATATATCTATAATGCCCGGTGTCCCGAGCATTGGAGAACCGCTGTGAACAATCTTTCCATCGGCAAGCGCATCCTGATCCTCATGATCGCGGGGGGGGTGCTCCTCGCCGCCATCGCCGCCATCGGCTGGCGCAATGAAAGCAAGGCCATCGAATCCCTCAAAAATGTTTACCAGGAAAACACCGTGGCGATGAAGGATTTGGCGGCGATCGGCGAGTTGCTTGCTGCTACCAACAAAGAGATTCTGCTCGCCATCCAGCACGATCCGGCGGGTGCCGTCGCCGCCGCCCACGACCATCCAGTCGATCGTCATATGGATAATTTCGCCAAGGAGCGCAGCGAGATCAACGCCTTGTGGACTGAGTTCTCGGCCATCCCGCATTACGATGACGAAGAGAAGCGCCTTGCTGAGGACTTTTCCTACAAGAGCAAGGCCTGGCTGGACAAGGTCGGCGGCTTTTTCGATCGCATCAAGAAAGGCGACTATTCGGCTGCCCTGGTGAAGGATTTGCTGGCAGTCATGCGCACCGAAGGTGGCGCTGCCAGCGACGCCCATGACAAGCTTATGAAGTATCAAGAGCTTGCGGCCCAGCGAGCCTTCCTGGAGGCGCAGAAAGCCCAGGAGCAGGGCCGCCTGCTGTTCCTCGTCATTCTCATCGGCGGCCTCGCCGCGACCGGCGGCTTTTCCTGGTATCTGGTGCGCTCCATCACGGTGCCGATCCAAGCCTCG
>CAYYHO010000327.1:0-2353 GCA_964471725.1 uncultured Methyloversatilis sp.
TTGCGCCTGGCGGCGCGTGCCGCGTTTGCTCGGGGCGGCCCTTCGCAAACGCTGCGCTGATGTTCACCTTATTTGCTTTTGTAATCTTTGAGTCGCTCGGTGGCGAAGTCGACGAACGCGGTCACCAACCGGGAACGGAATTTTTCCTTGGGGTAGACCATCGACAGATCGCGCGTCAGGCGCGGCTTGAGGGGGATCGACACGAGGTCGCCGAGCCGCAATGACTTGAGCACCGAGGTGCGCGAGGCGATCGCGTAGCCGAGGCCGGTTTCGACGACCTCGAGCAGGGCGATCGGGCTGCCGAGTTCCATCACCGGCATCATGTGCTCGATATCGACACCGTTCTTGCGCAAATAGACCTCGGTGAATTCGCGCGTGCCCGAGCCGGGTTCGCGCGAAACAAAGGGGTATTCGACCAGTTGCTGCGCGGTGACTTCCTTCATGCGCGCCAAGGGGAATTTCGGGCTGCAGATGATCTGCAACTCGTCCTCGCAGCAGGTTTCGGTCTGCAGATTGGGCTGGTGCGAGGGCGATTCGATGAAACCGATGTCGATGGTGTGCTCGGCGACGCGCGTCTCGATGCTTTCCGAGTTGGCGACCACCAGGCAGGGCTTGACATTCGGGTATTTCGACTTGAATTCGCCGAGAATGCGCGGCAGCAGGAATTCCGCGATGGTGGTGCTGGCGCCGACCAGCAGGGAACCGCCGACTTCCCCGGTCATCTCGGACAGGCGCACATCCATTTCGCTGGAAAGGCCGAGAATCTTTTCCGCATAGGTGAGCACCAATTCACCCGCCGGGGTCAGGGCAATGCGGCCGTGGCCGCGATCGAACAGGCGGGTATTGAAATACTCTTCCAACTGCTTGATCTGGAAGGTCACTGCCGGCTGCGTCATGAACAGCACTTCCGCAGCTTTCGTGAATGACAGCTGTTTGGCGACAGCGTGAAACACCTGCAGCCTGCGATCAGCCATGAATACTCCCCTGGTATTTTTGTGAAGTGCCGTATTCAATCACAAATCGGTCGCATAAGAAAGCCTGATGTGCCTGCAGCCATTCGAGACGGTTTCCTGACGGACACGGCACGAAGGAATTTGCGCAGACTCGCCGACAACCTCTTTGATTACAAACTTTCGTGATATAACCACCCGCCATGAAACCCGGCTTCTACATCATCATGGCGGCGCAGTTCTTTTCCGCGCTCGCCGACAACGCGCTGCTGATCGCCGCCATCGCCATCCTGCGCGACCTGCAGTCGCCGGCCGAATATGAGCCGCTGCTGAAGACCTTTTTTACCATCTCCTACGTTGTGCTGGCCGCCTTCGTCGGCGCCTTCGCGGACTCGATGCCGAAATGGCGCGTCATGTTCATCAGCAACGGCATCAAGATCTTCGGCTGTTCGCTGATGTTCCTGGACGTGCATCCGCTGCTGGCCTACGCCGTGGTGGGATTGGGCGCCGCCGCCTACTCGCCCGCCAAGTACGGCATCCTCACCGAATACCTGCCGCACCGCCTGCTGGTCATCGCCAACGGCTGGATCGAGGGACTGACCGTCGGCGCCATCGTGCTCGGCGTCGTCCTCGGCGGCGCCATGATCCAGCCAGGCATTGCCCAGAGCCTGCTGGCCTTCGATTTCCCGCTCCTCGACACCGGCATCGACTCGGTGGCCGAGATGAACCTCCTCATCATCGGCGGCATTTATGTCCTGGCGGCGCTCTTCAACCTCTACGTGCCGGATACCGGAGTCGATCACAAGCCCCTGAAGAAGAATCCGCTCTATCTGGTCCACGAGTTCAGCCACTGCGTCAGGCTGCTGTGGCGCGACAAGCTGGGCCAGATCTCGCTGGCGGTGACCACCCTGTTCTGGGGCGCCGGCGCCACCTTGCAGTTCATCGTCATCGAGTGGTCGCGCGTGGCGCTCAATCTGGAACTGGCCAAGGCCAGCATGCTGCAGGGGGTCGTCGCCATCGGCATCGCCATCGGCGCCGTGCTGGCGGCCCGCATGATCACGCTGCGCAAAGCGGTGCGCGTCATTCCGCTCGGCATCGCCATGGGCATCATCGTCATGGTCATGGTCGTCGTGCGCGACACCTGGGTCGCCATGGCCTTGATGGTATTGATCGGCATGCTGTCGGGCTTCTTCGTCGTGCCGATGAACGCGCTGCTGCAACACCGCGGCCACATCCTGATGGGCGCCGGCCATTCCATCGCCGTGCAGAATTTCAACGAGAACATCGCCATTCTCGTCATGACCGGCACCTATGCGGCCCTCATCAAGCTCGGCCTGCATATCTATTGGATCATCGCGCTGTTCGGCCTCTGCGTGGCCGGCATCATGCTGCTGATCAAGCGG
>CAYYHO010000328.1:0-1061 GCA_964471725.1 uncultured Methyloversatilis sp.
AGCTGGCGGGCGATGGTCTGCGCCGCCTCGAGGTTGGTCTTGAAGATGGTGTCGTCGAAATTGCGCGCGCCGACGTAGGCGCCGGTATTGACGTCGATGGTGGTGAGCGCCTCGGTCTGGTCGATGATCAGGTAGCCGCCGGACTTGAGGTCGACGCGCCGGCTGAGGGCCTTCTGGATTTCGTCCTCGGCGCCATAGAGGTCGAACAGCGGCCGTTCGCCGGTGTAGTGCGTCAGCAGCGGCGCGAGCTGCGGCATGTATTCGAAGGCGAAGGCGGCGAGCTGCTGGAAATTCTCGCGCGAGTCGATGAGGATGCGGGTGGTCTCGGGGCCGGCCAGGTCGCGCAGCACCCGTTGCGCCAGGGTCAGGTCGTGGTGCAGCAGCAGCGGGGCCTGGGCCGGCGCGCTGGCGGCTTGCGCGCGCAGGCGGATCTCCTGCCAGAGGCGGCGCAGGTAGGCGATGTCGGCGGCGAGGTCGGCATCGGTGGCGTTTTCGGCCATGGTGCGGACGATGAAGCCGCCGGTTTCGTCGGCAGGCAGCAGCTTGCCGATGCGCTCGCGCAGCAGTTCGCGGTCGGCTTCGTTGTCGATCTTCTGCGAGATGCCGATGTGGCGTTCTTCCTGCGGCAGATAGACGAGCAGGCGGCCGGCCAACGAAATCTGCGTTGTCAGGCGGGCGCCCTTGGTGCTGATGGGATCCTTGAGTGCCTGCACCATGATCGTTTCGCCGGCCACGATGAGGCGCTCGATGGGATGCGCGCCGTTGCCGTTGCCGTCGCGTTGGCCGTTCTTGCCGTTCCAGATGTCGGCAACATGGAGAAAGGCGGTGCGCTCGAGGCCGACCTCGATGAAGGCCGACTGCATGCCCGGCAGGACGCGCATCACGCGGCCCAGGTAGATGTTGCCGACGATGCCGCGCCCGCCGATGCGCTCGACGTGCAGCTCCTGCACGGCGCCCTGCTGCATCAGGGCGACGCGGATTTCCTGCGGGGTGAAGTTGATGAGGAACTCTTCGCTCATGTGGAAAAAGTCGGCGCTGGCGGGACGGCGTCAGCCGGATAT
>CAYYHO010000328.1:1071-2349 GCA_964471725.1 uncultured Methyloversatilis sp.
CCCCCCTTCCCCAGGGAAGGGGGTGACGGGTGTTCGCCGCTACGCGGCTCCGGTTCCTTGGCTGGCCCCGCCTTGGGGCGGCCCGGCGGCGGGGCTTCATACGGGATAACCAAACTTGCGCAACAGCAGCGCGGTTTCGCACAGCGGCAGGCCGACGATGCCGGAATGGCTGCCGCGGATTTCCTCGACGAACATCGCGGCATGGCCCTGGATGCCATAGGCGCCCGCCTTGTCGCGCGGCTCGCCGCTGGCGACGTAGCGCTGGATCTCGGCGGCCGACAAGGCGCGGAAGCGTACCTCGCTGACCGAGAGCGCCTGTTCAAGGCGTTCGCCCTGCGCGACGGCGACCGCGGTCAGCACCCGATGGCCGCGGCCGGCCAGGCGGGCGAGGATGGCCGCCGCATCGGTGTCGTCGCGCGGCTTGCCGACGATATCGCCATCGACATCGAGAGTGGTGTCGGCTGCCAATACCGGTCGCGGCGGCAGGCGGCGCAGTTGCAGCAGTTGCGCGCCGTAGCGGGCCTTGGCGGCGGCAACCCGGAGGGCATAGGTATCCGGCGCCTCGCCGGGCAGGACATCCTCGCAGGTTTCCGGATCGGCGCGGCTGCCGGTGCGGAACAGCAGCAGGTCGAAACGCACGCCGATCTGGGCCAGCAGTTCGCGCCGCCGCGGGCTTTGCGAGGCCAGGTAGATGCGCGGTTCGAGGGTGGTCATGGCCGCCTGTTTACTCCCGATGGTAGGGATGGCCCTTCTGCAGGCTGTGCGCGCGATAGAGCGCCTCGGCCAGCACCACGCGGGCGAGGCCGTGCGGCAGGGTCAGGGAGGAGAGGCGCAGGCGCTCGTGGGCGGTCTGCTTGAGCGTCGGATCGAGTCCGTCGGGGCCGCCGATGAGGAAGGCGACATCGGCGCCGGTCTGTTGCCAGTGACCCAGGCGCTCGGTCAGCCCGCGCGTGTCGAGCACATCGCCATGCTCGTCGAGCGCGATGCGGCGGCAGTGCGGCGGCAGGGCCGCTTCGAGGCGGCGGGCCTCGCTGACCATCATGCTCGCCACGGGTTTGCCGGCGTTGCGCGGCTCCGGCTTGATTTCGACCAGTTCGAGCGGCAATTCGCGCGGCATGCGCTTCGCATACTCGGCGAAGCCGGCATTCATCCAGTCCGGCAGGCGGGTACCGACGGCGGCCACGACCAGCTTCACTTTTTCCGCCCGGCGCCCGCGGCCCTGGCTGTGGCCGTGGCCGTGGCCGGGGCGGCCCGGGTGCGCCGACGCGTGCCGGCAAG
>CAYYHO010000329.1:0-2346 GCA_964471725.1 uncultured Methyloversatilis sp.
ATCAACGTCAACCGCTCCGGCACGCGCCGCGAGGAACTGCTGATGGAAAAGGACGTTCTGCAGAAAGTCTGGGTCTTGCGCAAGCTGCTCTACGGACTCGACGACCTGGAAGCGACGGAATTCCTGCTCGACAAGATCAAGGCCACCAAGAACAATGCGGAGTTCTTCGACTCCATGCGCCGCGGGAGTTGATCGCCCTCCCACCCCCAGCCCCTCCCACACGGGAGGGGTGACTGTTGCTCGCTGCGCTCGATTATTACTGGGTGTGCCGTGGTTTGCTTAGGCGCGGGTTGCGCCTGGCGGCGCGTGACGCGTTTCCTTGGGACGGTCCGGCGGAAACGCTGCTGTAGATAATGAGAGGTTGATTTTTTAGCGGTTTCTCGGGATAATGCGCGGCTTTCCGCGACACGCCGCGGACACCCTGGAAGCAGCACGGAATTTTGAGGACAAGAACATGAAAGAAGCCATCCACCCCAAGTACAACGAGATCGAGGTGACTTGCAGCTGCGGCAATACCTTCAAGACCCGCTCAACAGCAAGCCCCTGCATATCGAAGTCTGCTCGTCCTGCCACCCGTTCTATACCGGCAAGCAGAAAATCGTCGACACCGCCGGCCGCGTCGAGCGCTTCCGCCAGAAATACGGCAAGCTCCCCGGAGCGTCTGCCTGATCCATCGATGAGACAGAGAGCAAAGGCAGCTGCGGCTGCCTTTTCTTTTTCGCAGCTGCGGCAACGGCCGTGATGGCCTGTTTTGCCCCACAATACCCGGCGCATGATCTACGGCAAGCTCCATAGCAACTCCCCGCGCCTGCCCATCACCGTGATCCTGGTGCTGGCCGGCATCTATCTGCTGTCGGGTGTCCTGGGTCACGATCCCTGGAAAACCGAAGATGCCATCCATATCGGCATCGCCCACGGCTTCGCGTCCCAAGGCAACTGGCTGTTTCCCCATGTCGCCGGTGAGCCCTGGCCGCACACCGCCCCGCTCTACCATTGGCTGGCCGCCCTGTCCGGCCAGGTCTTCGGCGGCCTGCTCGATTTCCACAATGGCGCCCGCCTGGCCACCACGCTGTTTGGCGCCCTGTTCCTGTTCGCACTCGCCGGTGCGGCAAACGCATTCAATGGCCTGACAGCCAGCCGCTCGGCGCCCCTGCTGGCCATCGGCACGCTCGGACTGATGGTGCCGCTGCACGAGGCACAACCGTCCGTCGCCGGGCTCGCATTTGTCGCCCTCGCCTACTGGGGCGGCGGCCTGCTCCTGCAAGGCCGCAGACTCGGTGCGCCCTTGCTGGGTGGCAGCCTTGGCCTGGCTTTCCTGAGCCACGGCCTGGTCGGCCTGATCATGGCGGTTGCCGTCCTGTCAGCGCCGATTATTCGGCGCGACTGGAAAAGCCTGCTGCTGGCCCTGCTGTTTGCCCTGCCACTGATCGCGGCCTGGCCCCTGTTGTTGGCTAGCCAGGCGCCGGAACTGTGGCCCCAATGGCTGCAGTGGTGGCAGAACGAAGTCGCCGAAGCCACGCGCGCCAGGAACATCCCGGACGTGCGCCATCTCGAATTGCTGACCTGGGCCGCCTGGCCGGTGCTGCCGCTCTCGCTCTGGAGCCTCTGGCTCTATCGCCACCAGCTGGCGCCGCTGGCGATCCCCCTGTTCGGCGCCATGCTGACCCTGGCGTGGTTCCTGACGGGTTCGCCGCGGTCGCTGGCGATCGTTCCGTTGCTGATCCCGCTCATCCTGCTGGCCGCAGCCGGCGTCGACCGCCTGCGCCGCGGCGCCGCGAATGCCTACGACTGGTTCGGCCTCATGACCTTCAGTTTCTTCGCTGCGCTGATCTGGCTTGGCGCCAGCGCGCAGGCACTCGACTGGCCGCCGAAGGTTGCCAACAACTTCGAGAAACTCGCCCCGGGTCATGTCGTCGAGTACTCGCTGCCCGTCCTCTCCTTCGCCGTCGCCATCACGGTGCTTTGGGTGCTGTCCTGGCGTTTCCGCAGCGCCAGCTGGCGGCCCTCCCTGCACTGGGCGGCCGGCACGACCCTGTTGTGGGCCCTGGTGGCCAGCCTCTGGATGTCGTGGATCGACCACGGCAAGACCTATCGCGGGGTCGCGACTTCGCTGCGCACCGCGCTGCCGCAGAAAGTCGATTGCATCGAACGCGTCGGCCTCGGCACAACCCAGCTGGCCTCCCTCGATTACTTTGCCGGCATCCGCACCGTCGCGCCAGCACGCACGCGCAACTGCAGCTGGCGCCTCGTCGTCGGCAAGCAGGGACGGGAAGCGCCGGCCGGCTGGACCGAACGCTGGCAGGGCCATCGCCCCAGCGATCGCAACGAGCGCTGGTATCTCGACCA
>CAYYHO010000330.1:0-2344 GCA_964471725.1 uncultured Methyloversatilis sp.
CTCTTCCTTGCAAGGAAACCTCAAGTCAAGCCTATGAGGAATAAATGATTTAATAAATTATCAATAGCTATGTTTGGAAAGATGAATAGTAAAGAGCAAAAAATTAATGCCAATACGGTAGATATAATAAGCTACGCCAAATATCTTTTGACCGAAGGATCGAGAGAAGAAAAGAGGGAAATGCTATCAAATCTAAAAACCAAATTTATCCTGAAGGATAAAAAAATCAGCTTGAGGGAATAGAACTTGGGAAAATAATTCAACCACCAAAAAAGACGACTAATATTAGTCGTCTTTTTTGGTCTTGTGCAATGGATAACTCTTTCGGGTCGCTTCTGTCCCGTTGCCGTGCTCGTCGGCATTCGGGTAACATTACACAAAAAAATCGTGGAGCGGGTAACGGGAATCGAACCCGTCTCTCCGGCTTGCCTGTCCGCCGCCGTCCAGAGCGGGCGACCGGAATCGAACCGGCTTCCTCAGCTTGGAAGGCTAATATAATAACCGTTATACGACGCCCGCACGCTCTGGCAGGCGGAGAAGGCTAGTCCAGCTTTGCGGGATGAACTCCAAAAGCCACCATACTATACCCGCCGGTTAAAATTTTTAATTCTCAATTTTTAATTTTTAAATAAAATTTAAAATTATAAAATTAAAAATTCTTCCTGTCGGGGTGCTGAGAATCGAACTCAGCCTACATGGTCCCAAACCACGCGTACTACCGATATACTACACCCCGAAGCCAATTTTCAAGTATCAATTTTCAATTTTCAATAATTGATAATTGTAAATTAACTAATTGAGAATTGAAGTGTGTGCCGGGGGTGAGAATCGGACTCACTACACAAGGATTTTCAGTCCTCTGCTCTACCAATGAGCTACCCCGGCCGGCTTTGCCGGCAATAATCAAATTCCAATCCGCCAACTGGCAGACAATTTCCAAATATATTTTTTGGAATTTGTTGCTTGGATTTTGGTTATTTCAGCTTACTGCTTGTTGCGGGAGCCGGATTTGAACCGGCGACCTCCAGGTTATGGGCCTGGCGAGCTGCCAACTGCTCTATCCCGCGATACTACGCTAAAGCTTCGTATCGCAAGCTCTAGCTATATTAATCTTTTTTTGAAAAAAGCATTTCCTGATCCTGTTTTTAAATATTGTTCAAAATTTACTGCTACTTTTTTGTTTCTGAAAAGACCTAGCCAATATAATTTAATTGGTAATCTGTATTTAGTGTACTCTACTGATTTATTATTATGTTCGTTAATTCTCTTTTTAATATTTTCTGTTAAGCCAGTATAGTAAGTTTTATCAGAACATAATAAAATATAAACATAATACATATTCGCCATGGCTTGTCCTCCGAAGCCTCGCGAAGGAAGGTGGGCAACGGAGGAGTTGAACCTCCGACCTCGACATTATCAGTGTCGCGCTCTAACCAACTGAGCTAGTTGCCCTTTATTTTTAAATTTGCAATTATCAATTTACTATTTTCAATGTCTAACAAAAAAAGACTGCCACCAAATAGTTTAGGACCAGTCTTTTTAATCTCCCCGACCCTCTTTAACAAGAGGGAGTGAGGCAAATAGACCCATAAACTATTTGCTATTTAAATCCCTAACCCCTTTATCAAGGGATTAAGATGTTTTTCAGAGCTAACAAGCGCCAATTCCTGCCCAAGATTAATTCTTGCGAATAAATTTTGGGGTCGACTGTTTCGATTTTCATCGAATATCTCCCTAGAAAGGAGGTGATCCATCCACAGCTTCCGCTACGGATGCCTTGTTACGACTTCGTCCCTATCATCGATCCCACCTTCCCTCGATAAATCGAGGTTCGGGTGTTACCGACTCTCTTGACGTGACGGGCGGTGAGTACAAGACCCGAGAACGTATTCAACGCGATATAGCTGATTCGCGTTTACTAGCGATTCCAGCTTCATGAGGTCGAATTGCAGACCTCAATCCGAACTGAGAGAAGTTTTAAGGGATTAGCTCCAGCTTGCGCTTTGGCGGCCCTCTGTATTTCCCATTGTAGCACGTGTGTGGCCCAAGGTGTAAGGACCATGCTGATTTGACGTCATCCCCACCTTCCTCCCATTTAAAACGGGCAGTTTCCTATGACAAATAAAACATAGGATAGGGGTTGCGCTCGTTACCCGACTTAACGGTACATCTCACGACACGAGCTGACGACAACCATGCAGCACCTGTCTGGCACCCTCGAAGGCTCTCCTGTTTCCAGGAGTCTGCAGCCAAATGTCAAACCTTGGTAAGGTTCCTCGCTTATCGTCGAATTAAACCACATGCTCCACCGCTTGTGCGGGTCCCCGTCAATTCCTTTGAGTTT
>CAYYHO010000331.1:0-2336 GCA_964471725.1 uncultured Methyloversatilis sp.
GTCATCAGAAGGCACTTATTCTGCTGGCCAATCCGGGATTAATAATAAATTGACAATACACGGAGTAATCAAAAATTCCTAAATAAGTGGATATTTAGGAATTTGTGTTTAAAACCCAATACCAATATGAAGACCTAAACTTAAATGAAAATCCTTATGGGCAACAGCAAATTCAAGGGCCGGCCCTATATGAAAATTATGAATTTCAAATTCATAAGATGTTTCTATGTGAAAAGCAAAATCACCTTTTGAGTTTTCATCTTTTATTGTAACCCCCGGGGATAAATTTACATTTAATTTTTCAACGGGACGGTAATTTAACAATACACCTATAGTGTTGTGCCTGTGTTCGTCAAAAATCCTTTCATAGGCTATTCCAATCCCAAAATCAGAATTTGAAATTTTTCGCACATAATGAACATGAAAAGCATAGGCAAACTCTTTTTCTTTAATTAAATAGACTGGAGAATTTGCTATTCCAATCTCATTTTTATGGCGATCGTGACAGGGAGATTTTACTTCATCATGGTTATCCGATTGAGCAAAAGATTTTAAAGCCGGAATGCAAAATATCAACAAAAGAATGGTGAATTTAAATTTCATAAATCTTATATTAAATTGAATCAACTTGTTCTGAATTTTCACTAAAATCATGCATATTTGAATAGGACAAATTTAACCCAAATTAATAATTTAATAATATTTGCTCACTACAATCATTTACGATTAGGTTAAACGAGGCTAAATCAGTTTTAACCCTGGTTCAGCATTAGGAAACTTAAAAGGAAAAAATGTGTTATTAACTCTGGGTAACTTCTTATAATCTTTGTTGTTGGGTGCTGGTGTTCTATTTTTCCTGTCATTTATCTCCTATTTCTTTATTTTTCTTTTTATCAAGTTGTTTTGCATTTTGTTTTGTTACAACTTTCTTTCCTGTTTTTTCTTCAATCTCTCGTCTTGTGTTTCCGGCAATTGTTCCGCCTTGTCGGGCAATCCGTCTGTTATCTTCAAATGTTTTGGGCTTTTTCTCTTTTGAAATCTCTGTTGTTGTGGCTTCGGCAAGCATATTTAGTACCAGTTCGAGATTTGTCATGTGGTCTCGAAGGTTTTCTTTCTTCAAGTCTTTCAGGTTCTTGTATTGCTTGGTTGAATAACCGCTCCATGCTTTTGTAATTTCATCGGTTAATATTGCAAATTCCTGTCCTTTTTGTACACCACGGTTTTCCCATTCATCGGTTAGTTCTTTTCGAACTTCAATGCTTTTCAAACGCTGGTTTATCCAATCTTTGCTGTAACCTTTTCGCAAGTATGTTTCCATCAGGCGGTCAATTCCCAGTTCAGGGTCTTCAATTTCATCTATCCGTTCGCGGCCAACCTGTGCCAGCCACATTTTAAAGGGTTCGGCTTTGGGCGATGGGATACTTTGGATTAACCGAAAAAGCTGTTCGGTATCGGCAACATCGGTTAACCGCAATTTACCATCGGCAGCTTGCATTTTCAAAGCGTGACAATTCGTCACGGTTTCATTTCCTTCTTCTTTTAACCTTTGTTTTAATTTTCTCCAATACGCTTGTGGGTCAACACTCTCCGACAATACACCCACAACATCAACAATTGAAAAATACCATTTTTCCTGCTCATCGTCCCAATGGGTGCGCATTTGCTTTTCGTTAAATAATTTTATGGCGGTTTCTTTGGTCATATCAAGTTAATTTTAATTTCATATGTCCGAAATTTCCGGACGTTTGCAAAGCGTGAATATTTGTCACGGTTTCTTTGGTTATCAATTATCAATTGATTTAAATATGTACTTTTCATCAAATTCAATTTCAAAATCCTGAAGGATTTTTATGTATTCTTCAATAAATGTTTTTTTCTTGTGGTGTAATTCCTGATTTTCAATATAGGTAGCAACAGCCGAAATTTGAGATTTAGAATAAGAAAAAGCTCCATAGCCTTCTTGCCAAGAAAATCTACCGTTTACAAATTTGTTTTCGTTTATCCAATGCGAAGAGTCTCCTTTTACATCACGGATTAAATCTGACAAGGATTGAGTTGGTCGCATTCCAAAAAGAACATGTAGATGGTCGGGCATACCGTTTATTGCCAATAATTTATGCCCATGATTTTGGATAATTCCAGAAATGTATTGGTAAAGGCGTTGTTCCCAATTTTTTGATATCAGAGAAATACGGTTCTGCACAGAAAATACGGCATGAATATGAATTTGGGTATAGGTGTTTGGCATATTTAAGAATTAATTGGTATTATATGTTTGCCCGCGCCGTTAGGTGCGAAACATCGGTAGAATGAGGGTAACGGGAATGAATCATCCG
>CAYYHO010000332.1:0-2327 GCA_964471725.1 uncultured Methyloversatilis sp.
CTTCGCTGACCGCGAGACCGACCCGCTCAAGCAGTGGAAGCTGTCGCCGGTCGACCTCGCCTCGCTCGACAAGTGGGACGACTACACCAAGGCCAAGGAGGCGATGTTCTTCAACACCGATACCGCCGATGCGCCCTGGACGGTCATCAAGTCCGACTGCAAGAAGCGCGCGCGCCTGAATGCCCTGCGCTACATCCTCCACCGCCTGCCCTACGCCAACAAGGATCACGAGCGCATCGGGCCGCTCGACCCGCTCATCGTCGGCCGCGCCAACGTGGTGTTCGAGCAGGGCGAGGACCTCGACGCGCCGATTCTCTGACCGGAGAAAATCTGATGGCCGATATCACCGAGCTCCTGCATCCGCGCATCGGCGACCGCGAAAGCCTGCAGGAATTCATCGAGGACCTGGAAGACCTGACCCCCGACATCGAGCGCGATATCGCGGCCTTGCGCAAGGCGCCCGCCGACCGCGCCTTGATCGCACGGCTGTTCCGTGCCCTGCATACGATCAAGGGCGATGCCGCCATCTGCAAGGTGGATGTCGGCGTGACGATCTGCCATCCCATCGAAACCCTGCTGGCGCGCTGTCGCGACGGCGAAGTGGAATTCTCCGGCTCCCTGGCGGAAGTGATCCTGCTGGCGCTCGACCGCCTGGAACTGACCGTCGAGGCGCTCGGCGCCGACCGTGAAGTCGATCACCTGCGCCTGCCCGAACTGGTCGGCGGCATGGAGCGCATGGCGACTGCCCGGGGCGCTGAAATTGCCGCCGCTGCGGCACGCACCATCGAGGCCGTCACCGGCTTCCGGCCCGTGCAATTCGGCAACGACCTGCCGCTGGCCGGCCCCGCGGCGGTAGCGAGCGCCGTGCCCGCCGACCGGGCGAGCGACCTGCGCTTCTTCCGCACCCTGGCGCTGCAGTTCGAATCGCGCTCGCCGCTGTTCAAGGGCCGCAGCGACCGCCTCCTGCGTCTGGCGCTGGAGACCAACCTGGCCGCCGGCACGCCGGTGGATGCCGGCCAGCTCCAAGCGGCCGTCTATATGCACGATGTCGGCATGATGTTCGCCCCCGAGGCGGTCTGGCTCAAGGTCGGCAGGCTGAGCGATGAGGACAAGCGGCAGCTGCGCGAACACCCCGGCCAGGCCGCCGGGCTGCTCGAGCGCATGCCCGGCTGGAGCGCTGCCGCCGCCATGGTACGCCAGCACCACGAGATGCCCGACGGCGGCGGCTACCCCGCCGGCCTGCAGGCAGCCGCCATCTGTCCCGGCGCCAAGATCATCGCCATCGTCGATGCCTTCGAGGCCGTGACGCTGAAGCACAGCCACCGCGGCCAGGCGCGCTCCCTGATCCGCGCCATCGCGGAGATCAACGCCTGCGACAACCAGTTCGCCGGCGAGCTGATCGGCCCGTTCAACGCCGTCATCCGCCGCATGGTCGAGACCGAGGCGGTGGAAAAGGCCGCCGCCCGCACCGCTGGCCAGGCGCAATAAGCCCGCCCATGCCGGTCGAGGTGCGCCTGCCGCGCTTTCCCGAATGCTGGGAAACCTGCGGCGACTGCGGCCAGGAAGAGGTGCTGGTGCTCGAGGTGCATGTCAAGCCCGGTGACGTGGTGCGCCATGACGACCCTCTGCTGACGCTGGAAACCGGCAAGGTGGCGCTCGACATCGGCTCGCCGCACGCCGGGCGCATCGTCGAGGTCTGCGTCGGCACAGGCGACACGGTCAGCGAGAACGCGCTGGTCGCGCGCATCGACACGCAATGACACACATTGACACTTCCGCCGCGAACACCTAGAGTCCGCCCCTTACTTTTTACCCAGCAAACACGAAACGACGCGCCATGGCCCAATACGTAATGTCGATGCTCCGCGTGAGCAAAATCGTCCCGCCCAAGCGGCAGATCATCAAGGACATCTCGCTGTCCTTCTTCCCCGGCGCCAAGATCGGCCTGCTCGGCCTCAACGGCTCGGGCAAGTCCACCGTGCTGAAAATCATGGCCGGCGTGGACAAGGAATACGACGGCGAGGTGCAGCACCTGGCCGGCGTCTCGATCGGCTACCTGCCGCAGGAACCGGCGCTCGACGCGGACAAGACCGTGCGCGCGGAAGTCGAGGCCGGCCTCGGCGCCGTCATGGAAGCGAAGCAGAAGCTCGACGAAATCTATGCCGCCTATGCCGAGCCGGATGCCGATTTCGACAAGCTCGCCGAGGAACAGGCGAAATACGAAGCGATCATCGCCGTCGCCGGCGCCGACAGCGAAAACCAGCTCGAGATCGACGCCGACGCGCTGCGCCTGCCCGACTGGGAAGCGCAGATCGGCAACCTCTCCG
>CAYYHO010000333.1:0-348 GCA_964471725.1 uncultured Methyloversatilis sp.
GCGCTCGCCGAACCTGCGTCGCGACTTGCAGCGGCCAGGGCGGTGCTTCACGCGGCGACACGCGTTGATGCCAACACCTCGCCCATCCTTGATTTCAAGCCATACGACTGCACTCTCGAGGGAAACCGTTTCGTGGCGGCGATTCCACCAGGCGACCGCCCTCCGACGGGAGATCCCTACAGCGCGGACAATGTGATCTACTTTGCGACGGTGACGGCAAACTCTCTGCCGGTCTCTTCGGTGGTTTACAGGGCGGGAAGGATGATCGACCTGTCGTCGGGTTTTGTTCCGGGGATTGATCCCTATGCCGGATCCGGCGGCGCAGTCCCGGTCCCGCCGGGCTACAGG
>CAYYHO010000333.1:358-2320 GCA_964471725.1 uncultured Methyloversatilis sp.
CCAGCGTTGCGCTCGCCAACGCCGCGCCGGTGCAGGAGGGATCCGCCTACCAGGGCGTGTCAATAGCCAATCCCGGGGAAGGAACGCTGGTAGTCCGGATGGAGGCGCTGTCGGAGGAGGGACGGATTGCAGCGGCGGAGGGACTCGTCAATCCCGCATACATGACTCTCCCCCCCCGCAGCCAGCGTGTATTTCTCGTGGAGGAGTGGATGGGACCGGGAGCCAGGGGGTTGAGCGGGTCGTTTCGCATTGGATGGAGCGACGCGCGGAAGTCATGGCTGGCTTTCGCCGGAAACGTCGCGCCGCCCCGTTTGACCGAAATCGGCCCTCTGGAGACGCCTGCAACACGAATATGGTTGCCCCTGATTCCCGAACAGGACGGGTCCGCGCCGCGCTCGATCCGGCTGTTCTCCGCCGGAGAGGCAGCGGCGGCGACCGCCGTTTTTCGCAGCAGTTCCGGCGCGATCCTCGAAACGGCTGTCGTGAATATCCCGCTGTGGGGGAGCAGCGACCTGACTTACCCCGCAGGACAAGCAGCTCAGGCGCCTGCCATGGTAGAGATTATTGCTTCGACGGGTTATGTTTCTTAAGTTCTGCAAAAAGTCGTAGGGATAGTAAGGGGAGGGGGTCATGATATTTCCTTTCAAGATTTCATCGCCAGATGAAGAAAGGAAAACAAACCATGACCCCAAGACAAGTTAATGCAAATGTTGCATTGGTAAAAGAGGCATTGTTGCAGGACCGTGATTTTTTGCGTCCTTTGTTGCAGGACGTCATACAACAAGTGCTTGAAGCAGAGATGGAGGAGGCTGTAGGAGCCGGCAAGAGCGAGCGTACGCCTACGCGGGCAGGGTATCGGAGCGGCTATTACTCGCGGACGCTGGTTACGCGGGTGGGAAAGCTCGAGCTGCGGGTACCTCAGGATCGGCATGGGAGGTTCCGCACGGAGGTTTTTGAGCGTTACCAGCGGTCAGAGAAGGCATTGGTAGCGGCTCTGGCAGAGATGTACGTGCAGGGAGTCTCCACGCGCAAAGTGAAGGCGATTACGGAGGAGTTGTGCGGTCATGAATTCTCTGCCAGCACGATCAGCCGGATCAACCAAAGCCTGGACGAGGAACTGGCCAAATTTGCAGCCCGACAGCTCGAAGAAGACTATCCGTACCTGATCCTGGATGCACGCTACGAGAAGGTGCGCGAGGATGGTTTGATTCGCAGCCGCGCGGTATTGGTAGCGATCGGCATTAATCGGGACGGCCGGCGCTGTGTGCTGGCGGTGGATCTGGCAAATAGAGAGAGCCAGACGAGTTGGCGGGATTTTCTGACGGGAATGAAGCAGCGAGGTTTGGCAGGGGTGGAATTCGTGGTCAGCGACGATCATGCAGGGTTAAAGAAGGCGATCGCGGAGATCCTGCCAATGGCAGTGTGGCAGCGCTGCTATGTGCATTTCCTCCGCAATGCCCTGGATTACTTACCGCGGCGGGGAGATGACGATTGCATGATGGAGCTGCGCTGGCTGTATGACCGGCATGACATCCAGGAATCACGCCGGGATTTGGCGGCCTGGCTCGCGAAATGGAGTGCGAAGTATCCCAAACTGTGCGACTGGGTAGAGGCGAATATCGAGGAAACGTTTTCGTTCTATCGGCTGCCCAGGGAGCATCACAAGCACATGAAGTCGACCAACATGCTCGAGCGCCTCAACGAGGAGATCAAGCGGCGTACCCATGTGGTGCGGATCTTCCCCAACGAGGCGAGTTGTCTCCGGCTGATCCGGGCCCTTGCGGTAGAAATCCATGAGAACTGGATTGAGGCCACCCGGTACCTGAACATGGACCTGTTGGAAGAGCACAAGAAGGAACTGCGGCGCATTGCCTAAGTTGCTCCGGGCTACGCCCTCCGCAACTTAGGCAATCAATACTAATAGTTCAGGAAATATCATGCTCCCAAATTGCAGAACTTGAC
>CAYYHO010000334.1:0-2317 GCA_964471725.1 uncultured Methyloversatilis sp.
AGCAGCACAAGGGGCGCATGGCCTCGGTGGCCTTCCACCATTTCAACCAGTACCAGGCCACCGGCAAGGTCAAGCTGTTCGAAGGCTGCGACGGTTATGCCAATGGCGCGCAAAGCCGCGATTTCGTGTATGTCGATGACGTGGTGAAGGTGAATCTGTACTTCCTCGACCACCCGAAGCAGTCCGGCATCTTCAATCTCGGCACCGGCCGCGCGCAGCCCTTCAACGATATCGCGACAGCGACCGTGAATGCCTGCCGTGCGCTCGAGGGAAAGCCGCAGCTGTCGCTGCAGGAGATGGTCGCGCAGGGCATCGTCGAATATGTCGACTTTCCCGAGGCGCTCAAGGGCAAGTACCAGAGCTTCACCCAGGCCGACATCGCCGCGTTGCGGGCGGCCGGCTATCGGGACGCGTTCGCCACGGTGGAAGAGGGCGCCTCGCGTTATGTCGGGCACCTGGCGCAAACAAGATGAAAACCCTCGACGATTTTGTCGGCAATACGCCGCTGGTGCGCCTGCAGCGCCTGCCTGGCGCAGCCAATGCGCAACGCAACAATGTCATCCTCGCCAAGCTGGAGGGCAACAATCCGGCGGGCTCCGTCAAGGACCGGCCGGCGCTGTCGATGATTCGCAACGCCGAGGCGCGCGGGGAGATCAAGCCGGGCGACACCCTGATTGAGGCGACCTCGGGCAATACCGGCATCGCGCTGGCGATGGCGGCCGCCATGCGCGGCTACAAGATGGTCCTGGTGATGCCCGAGAATCAGAGCGTCGAGCGACGGCAGAGCATGAAGGCCTATGGCGCCGAACTGGTGCTGACGCCCAAGGAGGCCAGCATGGAAGGCGCGCGCGACCTCGCCGACCGCATGGCGCGCGAAGGCAGGGGCGTCGTGCTCGACCAGTTTGCCAATCCGGACAATCCGCGCGCCCACTATGAAGGCACCGGGCCGGAAATCTGGCAGGATACCGGCGGCCGCATCACCCATTTCGTTTCCAGCATGGGCACCACCGGCACGATCATGGGCTGCTCGCGCTACCTGAAGGAACAGAACCCGGCGATCCAGATCATCGGCTGCCAGCCCGAGCAGGGGGCGCAGATTCCCGGCATCCGCAAATGGCCGGCCGAATACCTGCCGAAGATCTGCGATTTCTCGCGCGTCGACCGGCTTGAATCGGTGGGTCAGAAGGATGCCGAAAACATGACGCGGCGGCTGGCGACGGAAGAGGGCATCTTTGCCGGCATCTCTTCCGGCGGCGCACTGGCCGTGGCCCTGCGGGTCGCTGCCGAAGTCGAGAATGCGGTGATCGTCAGCATCGTCTGCGATCGCGGCGACCGCTACCTGTCGACTGGGGTGTTTCCCGCGTGAGCGCCGTCTGCCGGGCCGCCCCAAGGACGGCGCAGCCATTGAAGCGGAGCCGCGCAGCGGCGAACACGCGTCACCTCCCCTGTGAGGGGGAAGGTCGCATGCGACGTTTGCGATTGGGGGCTGGGAGGGGGCGGGCCATATGATTCCGCTGCTCAGTTTCGATATCGAGACGATTCCCGATATCGCCGGCCTGCGGCAGCTGTACGAATTGCCGGACGAACTGGCCGACAGCGAGGTGGCCGAGTTCGCCTTCCAGAAGCAACGGGCGAAGAACGGCAGCGATTTCCTGCCCCTGCACCTGCAACGCGTCGTGGTCATCTCCTGCGCGCTGCGCAGCGACGAAGGCTTTCGCGTCTGGTCGCTGGCCGAGCCAGCGAATGGCGAAGGCGAGATCATCCAGCGCTTCTTCGAGGGCATCGCCAAGTACACCCCGAACCTGGTGTCATGGAACGGCGGCGGCTTCGACCTGCCGGTGCTGCATTATCGCGGCCTGATCCATGGCGTGGTGGCGACGCGCTACTGGGAGACAGGCGATGATGACCGCGACTTCAAGTGGAACAACTACATCAGCCGTTATCACACGCGCCACCTCGACCTGATGGACCTGCTGGCGCTCTACCAGCCGCGTGGCAGCGCGCCACTCGACCAGCTGGTCAAGTTGATGGGCCTGCCGGGCAAGCTGGGCATGGACGGCGGCGCGGTCTGGGGCGCCTGGCTGGACGGCAGGATCGACGCCATCCGCGACTACTGCGAGACCGATGTCGTCAATACCTACCTGGTCTATCTGCGCTTCCAGAAAATGCGCGGCAGCCTGACGGCGGCAGCCCACGATGCCGAACTGGCCCTGGTGCGCAAGCAGCTGGCGGCGCTGGATGCACCGCACTGGCGCGAGTTCCTCGCGGCCTGGAAGTAGACCCGCCCCCCTTCGCCCCCCTCGCGGGGGGTTATCGT
>CAYYHO010000335.1:0-2305 GCA_964471725.1 uncultured Methyloversatilis sp.
GCAACCGGACTTCCTGCCTAATGAACGGTACGGCTACAGGGGGCAGGTCACCAGTACAAGGATGAGAGTTTGCGCGAACGCTAGCCGGCGCCAACATCGATGCAAATACCAGCGCAGTCTGGATGCTGCTGTTGCAGCGTTGAACTACAATTACCACAGGTGAGCCCTACCATCTTCCATTCCGGAAAGTTCAGGTTCTGAAAGTCAGACTGCCTGTTTTATCGCCAGCAGCGCCTGGTTGCGCAGGGTCTTCAGCAGGGTCAGTTCCTTTTCCGGAATGTTGATCGAGCCGGGCTTGTCCTTGTCGCAGTAGATCAGCGCCACCGGCTTGTCCTTCAGGTTGAGCGGAAACAGCACGAAGGTCTTCGCCGGCACCCGCTCGCGGAACCAGTGCGGCACCTTGTCGGCGATCTTCGGATCGTCGATGTCGCTGATGATGATATCGACGCCCCGCCCGCTAGCGAGCAGGAACACATCGCTGACCTGGCTGCCAAGCGGGAAGCGGAACTGCCGCACCAGCTCATTGACCTCCGGCCCGAGTCCGAAGCGGCCCGTCATGCGATTGGTCTTGGGATCGAGCAGCGCCAGCAACACCCGCTTGAAACCCATCGCCCGGTAGATGGTCTCGAGGATGATGCGCAGGATGTCGTTGAGCGCAAAGTCGTCGACCAGCGAGTTGCTGATGTCCTGGATGCCGGCCGTCAGCACCGCCTGGGCATCGTCCGGCGCACCGGCGACGATGGTGTCCTCCAGTCCCTCCAGCAGAGCGGATTCTTCCAGCAAAGTGACGGCCAGGTCGAGTTCGCCAGCCGGCGGCGCGGAAGAATCTGCCACGGCGCCGGCTTCTCCCTCGACAGCGCTGCTGCCGCTGGCAAATTCCGCCGCATGGCGCACGAACGCGCTTTGCTTGGCATTGACGCGCAACACCGCCGCGACCTGGGCCAGTTCCGCCACAGACTTGTCGATCGTGGCGGCAAGCTGCCGGTCGGTGATCTGCAGGCTGGCGCCGAAGCGCTGGGCGATCTTGCGCAGCGCCTTGTCGCGCTGTTCCGGCGCCGTCCGGCTGACCAGCGCGCACAACTCGTTGCCGAAGGCGGCAGCGACATGCAGGGCCTGCTCGGTGGTGTTCGGCCGGTGCACTTCGTCTGCCGCCAGCGGGCGCATGCTGTCGACGATAGTGGCCGGGAAGCCCCAGCTTTTGGCGATGCCGATGCCGAGATCCTCGAGGGAAATGCCCAGCACCTTCGTCGCGGCGGCCCGCTCGGAAACCTTCTTGTACAGCACCAGCTTGCTGATCTCCGCCACTTCCTCGGGAAAGTAGTACTGGGCCAGCAGCTTCCCGAGGCCATGGAACAGCGCGCAGATGAAGGCCTCCTCGCCCTGTCGGTTCAGCAGCGGGCTGGTGCAGATGTCCTTCGCCACCAGGCCGGCCAGGTTGGCGCGCAGGAAGGCCTCCTTCAGTTCGCGCACATTGGCCTTGTCCTGCAGGTGCTCGAACAGCAGCACCGTCAGCGCAATGTTGCGGATGGTGTCGAAACCCAGCACGATCACCGCGCGCGACACCGTGCTGATATTGCCGCCGCCAGCCTGCCGGTAATAGGCCGAATTCACCAGCCGGAGGATCTTGTTGGTGAGCGCGTAATCCTTGAGAATGGTGTTCGACAGCGCATTGACGCTTTCGCCGGTGGCGGCGGTCAGTTTGTTGATCGCCGCCACCGACTCGGACAGGGCCGGAAAATCCGACTTGTGACGCATGCGGCGCAGCAGGAATTCGAGCGTGTCGCCCTGCAGGATGGCCGCCTGACCCGCGCTGCGCTCTTCCAGGCCGGCGCCGAGATAATCGTTGAGAGCATCGCGCAGTTCGGCGCCCGAGGCATAACGCTGGTCGGGGTCGAGGGCGCAGGCGCGCAGAATGATGGCGCCCAGGCGCGGTTCAATGGCAGGCTCGGCGGGCAGCCGGACGGCCTCGCAGGCGATGCGCTCGCGGATGGCAGCGGGCGATTCACCGGTAAACACCCGCCTGCCGGTGAGCATTTCCAGCAGCACCAGGCCGGCGGCAAAGACGTCGAAGCGGGGCGTGATGCGCCGCAGGGTGATGTACTCGGGCGCGAGGTAACAGAGCGTGCCGGTCAGTTTTTCCGTCGCCTCCCGGCCGTTCTCCTCCGTGCGCGCCGCGATGCCGAAATCCATCACGCGCGCAGCGCCGTCGCGCGCATCGATGAGGATGTTGGAAGGCTTGAGGTCGCGATGGATGATGCCCAGCGCATGCGCCGCGGCCAGCGCATCGGCGATCTGCTGCATCAGG
>CAYYHO010000336.1:0-2293 GCA_964471725.1 uncultured Methyloversatilis sp.
TTCGGCCGGCGCACGGCCCCCTGCCTGCGCGGACGCTTGGCCAATACTTGATCCTCAATCCAGGAGAAACCCCCATCATGCGCCTGCTTCACACCATGCTGCGTACCGGCGATCTCGAGCGCACCATCGCCTTCTACACCCAGATCCTCGGCATGCAACTGTTGCGCCGCAAGGATTATCCGGAAGGCAAATTCACCAATGCCTTCATCGGCTACGGCAACGAGAACGACAACAGCGTGCTCGAGTTCACCTACAACTGGGGCGTCGACAAGTACGAGCTCGGCAAGGGCTTCGGCCACATCGCCATCGAGGTGGATGACGTCCATGCGGCCTGCGCCGCGGCCAAGCGCCAGGGCGCCACCGTGGTGCGCGAAGCCGGCCCGATGAATGCCGGCACCACCATCGTCGCCTTCATCGCCGATCCCGACGGCTATTACATCGAGCTGATCGGCAAGCGCGAACGCTAGCCCGATCCGGTTACGGAGACCGCCATGCAGCTGCGCCAGCTCGGCCGCGACGGCCCCCTGGTTTCCGCCCTCGGCCTCGGCTGCATGGGCATGAGCGACTACTATGCCGGGCGCGACGAGCAGGAAGCGCTCGCCACGCTGCACCACGCGCTCGATCACGGCATCAACTTCCTCGACACCGCGGACATCTACGGCCCGCATGCCAACGAGGAACTCGTCGGCCGCGTCGTGCGGGCGCGCCGCAGCGAAGTGTTCCTCGCCACCAAGTTCGGCATCCTGCGCGACCCGCAGGATCCGGCGCTGCGCGGCTTCGACAGCCGGCCCGCCTATGTGCGCCAGGCGGTCGAAGGCAGCCTGCGCCGGCTCGGCATCGACACCATCGACCTCTATTACCAGCACCGTGTCGACCGCCAGGTGCCGATCGAGGACACGGTCGGCGCCATGGCCGACCTGGTGCGTGCTGGCAAGGTGCGCTACCTCGGGCTGTGCGAAGCCTCGGCTGCCACCCTGGAGCGCGCCTGCCGGGTGCACCCGATCGCGGCGCTGCAAAGCGAATATTCCCTGTGGACGCGCGACCCCGAAGCCGGCCCGCTGGCCGCCTGCCGCCGCCTCGGCATCGCCCTGGTGCCCTTCAGCCCGCTCGGCCGCGGCTTTCTCACCGGCGCGCTGAAAAGCCCGGACGACTTCGCGCCGGACGACTACCGGCGCAGCAGCCCGCGCTTCCAGGGCGAAAACTTCCGCAACAACCTGGCGCTGGTCGAGCGCATCAAGGCGTTCGCCGCCGAAATCGGCTGCACGCCAGGGCAACTCGCCCTCGCCTGGGTGCTGGCCCAGGGCAGCGACATCATCCCGATTCCCGGCACCAAGCGGCGCAAGTATCTCGACGAGAACATCGCGGCGCTGGAGGTGAAGCTGAGCAACGCCCAGGCCGACGCCCTCGGCGCGGTGTTCCCGCCGGATGTCGCGGCGGGCGCGCGCTACACGGCACAGATGATGGGGGCGCTGGACCGTTAACGGCCAATGGCGGCAAAAATGGCCAATGGTGGCCGTTTGCCCGTTGCGCCTGTTTGCCGCCGTCCCGCCATCCGCTACGGCGAGGAGAGCGTTTCTTGCTCGACCGCCTTGTAGCGCAGCAGCTTCACCAGCGCCGACTTTCCCCGGGCCGGCATGGCCGATGACAAAGGCAACAGGCCTGCGCGTACCCCTGTGCCGGTATGTGAAATATGGCAATCAGGGTATTCCCATTTTTCCTGTCGCGGCTATTTTGAAATGGCTGAACATTGCCAATGCATTTGCCATGCAGCGTGGCTTGAGTGGTTCGCCCGCCAACCAGAGGTTGCAGTTCATGGGCGAACCGGCATCAGGAAACCATCTTGGAGAACATCATGAACCGACAGCTCCTGCTTTACACAATCACCATCGGCACACTTGCCGTCGCCGCGCAAGGCCTGCTGGCAGCGGACCAGATCCAGGCGCGTGATCAGCTGCAGACCCGGGACCAATTGCAAACCAAGGATCAACCGCAAACCCAGGACCGCACCAAGACCAAGGCCAAGCAGCAAGCGGATGTCGGCAAAAAAGTCCAGACACGGTCGAAAACCCAAACCACAACCCAGACCCAAAGCCAGAGCCAGGCACAAGCTGGCAAGGGAGGTAGTTCAACTGCGGGGCCGGCTGCCACGGGTTCCGGCCCGGGCACCGCAGGGGGTGCGGGCGGTGGCAACGGCGGTGGCGGCGGAGGCGGAGGCGAGGGTGGCGGCGGAGGCGGGCGCTGAAACGTACCGATACATGGGGATACAGGGGGAAACCGGGGCGACACGTGCGGG
>CAYYHO010000337.1:0-2281 GCA_964471725.1 uncultured Methyloversatilis sp.
CGCAGGCATGCCGAAGGAGGCGGTCTTCGTCGCCACCTGTCTCGCCGCCGCCATCGGCTCGGCCATCATGGGCCTCTACGCCAACTATCCGATCGCCATCGCGCCGGGCATGGGCCTCAACGCCTACTTCGCCTTCGCCGTCGTCGGCGGCATGGGCTTCACCTGGCAGCAGGCGCTCGGCGCGGTCTTCATCTCCGGCGTGCTGTTCATCCTGGTCAGCCTGTTCCGCTTGCGCGAATGGATCGTCAATGCCATCCCGCGCTCGCTGAAATTCGCCATTTCCGCCGGCATCGGCCTGTTCCTGGCGATCATCGGCCTCAAGAACGCCGGCCTCATCGCCGGCCACCAGGCGACCCTGGTGACGCTGGGCGACCTGCACCAGCCAGGCACCCTGCTGGCGGTGCTCGGCTTCATCCTGATCGTCGCCCTCGAGCAGCGCAAGGTGCCCGGCGCCATCATCATCGGCATCCTGGCCGTCACCGGCATCTCGATGGCCCTTGGCCTGACCCCGTTCACCGGCTTCGTCGCCGCGCCGCCCTCGCTGGCGCCGACCTTCATGCAGCTCGATATCGCCGGCGCCCTCAACATGGGCCTGCTGGCCGTGATCTTGACCTTCTTCCTGGTCGAACTGTTCGACGCCTCGGGCACCCTGATCGGCGTCGCCCACCGTGCCGGCCTGCTCGACAAGGACGGCCGCCTGCCGCGCCTGAAGAAAGCCCTGCTCGCCGATTCCACCGCCATCGTCGCCGGCGCCGGACTCGGCACCTCGTCGGCCACCGCCTATATCGAATCCGCTGCCGGCACTGCGGTAGGCGGCCGCACCGGCCTTACCGCCGTAGTCGTCGCCCTGCTGTTCCTCGCCGCGCTGGTGTTCTCGCCGCTGGCGGGCGCAGTACCCTCCTACGCCACTGCGCCGGCCCTGTGCTACGTCGCCGTGCTGATGATCCGCGGCCTGGCCGAAATCGACTGGGACGACCTCACCGAGTCCGCCCCGGCCGTGGTCACCGCGATCACGATGCCGTTCACCTTCTCGATCGCCCACGGCATCGCCTTCGGCTTCATCGCCTATGCCGCCCTGAAACTGCTGACCGGCCGCCAGCGCGAGCTGTCGCCCATGGTGGCAGCGATTGCCCTGGTGTTCATCCTGAAATTCGCCTTCCTCGGCTGACTTTCACGAGCATGACCGCCGCGCATCTTCCCGGGTACATCCGCACCATCGCCGACTGGCCGCAGCCCGGCGTGCAGTTCCGCGACATCACGCCGCTGTTGCGCAACGGCGCGGCATTCCGCGCCCTGATCGACATCTTCGCCGAGCGCTACGGCCCCGAACGGCTCGATGCCATCGCCGGCATCGACGCGCGCGGCTTCATCCTCGGCGCCGCCCTCGCCCATCACCTCGGCGTCGGCTTCGTGCCAATCCGCAAGCAGGGCAAGCTGCCCTTCGACACGGTCGCCGAATCCTATACGCTGGAATACGGCCAGGCGACGGTCGAGGTGCATACCGATGCCGCCAGCCCCGGCGAGCGCGTGCTGGTCATCGACGACCTGGTCGCCACCGGCGGCACCATGATCGCCGCCGCGCGCCTGATGCAACGGCTCGGCGCCCATCTCGTCGAGACCGCCGCGGTGATCGACCTGCCCGCGCTCGGCGGTTCGCGCCGTATCGCCAGCGCCGACCTGCCCTTTTTCGCCGTCCTGACCTACTGACCCCGTCATGAACCCTGCCGTTCTCGAAGAAATCAAGCGCGCCTACGCCGAAGCGGACTGCCTGGCGACGCAGGACACTGTGAACGCTGCCCTCGACCGCATGGCGGCTGCCATCACCGCCCGCCTGCAGGATGCCAACCCGTTGATCTACACGGTGATGAACGGCGGCCTGGTGGTCGCCGGCCAGCTCATCGCCCGGCTCAACTTCCCGCTCGAAACCGCCTACCTGCATGCCACCCGGTACAGCCACGCCATGAACGGCACGTTGCTCGACTGGCGCGTGCGCCCCACACAAGACCTGGCCGACCGCACGGTGCTGGTCATCGACGACATCCTCGACGAGGGCCACACACTCATGGCGATCTGCGAGAACCTGCGCGCGGAAGGCGCACGTGAGGTGCTGACCGCCGTCCTGGTGCACAAAATGCACGATCGCAAGGCAATACCCGGCATGCGCGCCGACATCACCGGCCTCGACATCGAGGATCGCTTTCTGTTCGGCTGCGGCATGGACTACAAGGGTTACTGGCGCAACGCCCCCGGCATTTTCGCGCTCAAAGGTCACTGAGGGGTC
>CAYYHO010000338.1:0-2280 GCA_964471725.1 uncultured Methyloversatilis sp.
CGCCTGCGGCATCATCACCTGGCGTGCAACCGACCTACTGAAATAGGTTCTAAGTTGTCCCCTCCCCTCCTGCGCGACGGCGAAGGTCGTCGCGCAGGAAGAAAAAAAGCGCTGCCTGTCAGCGCTTTTTTCTTGGCAACTCTGGCTCGCTATCCGGCGTTTGCGGCGTTCAGCCTTTCCCCAGCCGCGCGAGCAGGCCGTGGGCGGCTTCCTCGACCATGTCGAGCACGCGCTCGAAACCATCCTCGCCGCCATAGTAGGGGTCGGGCACTTCGGCATTGGCGCGTCCCGCGCCGAATTCCAGGAACAGCGCCAGCTTGCCCTGATGCTCTGCCGGGCAGGCCTGCTTGAGCAGGTCGAGGTTGTCCCGGTCCATCGCCAGGATGAGGTCGAAGCGCGCGAAATCCGCCGCGCTGACCCGGCGCGCCCGCAGCGGCTGCAGGTCGTAGCCGCGCTGCGCCGCCGTTCGGATGGCGCGGGCATCCGGCGCCTTGCCGATGTGGTAGCTGTGGGTGCCCGCGGAATCGATCTCGAAACAATGCGCCATGCCGGCCTGTTCGGCCAGCGCCCGCGTCACCCCCTCCGCGGTAGGCGAACGGCAGATGTTGCCCATGCAAACGAACAGGATGCTGTGCGGCATGGAGGCGCTTAGAACGGCAGCTTCATGCCGGGCGGCAGCGGCATGCCGGCGGTCAGCGCGCCCATGCGCTCCTGCGAAGTGGCTTCGGCGCGCCGGTTGGCGTCGTTGAGCGCAGCGGCGATCAGGTCTTCGAGCATTTCCTTGTCGTCCATCACCGAGGGATCGATGGTGACGCGCTTGACGTCGTGCTTGCAGGTCATGACGATCTTGACCGCGCCCGCGCCGGACTGGCCTTCGACCTCGATATTGGCCAGTTCTTCCTGCGCCTTGGCCATGTTCTCCTGCATTTTCTGCGCCTGCTTCATCAGCCCGGCAATGCCCGCCTTGTTCAACATAGGGTTTTCCTCAAATCGGTTTGATGGTGGATTCGTCGATGCTGGCGTCGAACAGGTCGCAGACCTCGCGCACGAAGGGGTCGCCCTCGATGGCGGCAATCGCCTGCTCCTGACGCTCGCGCTTGATGTTGTCGGCACGCGCCCTGGGCGTCTCGCCGGCGATCCCGGCCAGCTCGATCTTCAGGGCCAGCGGCCGGCCGTAGTGGGTGCGCAGCTCGGCCTGCAGCTTGTCCTGCTGCGCCAGCAGATGCTTGTGCACCGGCTCCAGGCGCAGGATGACCTGTGCGTCGTCGCGGCTGGCCAGTTCGCAATGCTGGGCAAGCTGGCGCGCCATGCCGGTCAGCGGCAGGTGCGCCACCAGGGCATGCCAGTCGTCGTCGGACGGCTTTGCGGGCGGAGCCGCCGCGGGTGCTGCCGGCTGGCGCGGCGCAGTGGGAGCCGGCGCTGCGGCGTGAGTCGACTGCATGGCTGCCGGCGCGGCTGAACGCGGAGGCGGCGCCGTCCTGCCAGAGCCGACTTTTTCCTGGGCCGCGGGCTTGTCCTGCCCGCTGGCGGGACGAAAGGCGAACAGGCGCAGCAGCGCCATGCCGAAGCCGGCGGCTTCGTCGGGCGCCAGCGCCAGTTCGCTGCGCGCGTGGATGGCGATCTGGTAGCACAGTTGCAGGAACTCGGCATCGAGGCGCTCGGCATAGGGGGTCAGGCGCTCGCGCTCAGCCGCGTCAAGAATCGCGTCGGGGGCGAACTGCACCAGCGCGATGCGATGAAAGAGGGTCGCCAGTTCCTGCAGGGCCGCGTCAAAACTCAGGCTGCGCGCCTCCATGGCGGCGGCCACCGCGAGCATGGCCTGGATGTTGCCGGCCGCCAGCCCGTCCAGCAGGCTGAACAGGTGATCGTCGCCCACCGTGCCGAGCATCGCCCGTACCCCTTCCTCCTCGATGCGGCCGGCGCCGTGGGCGATGGCCTGATCGAGCAGGGACAGCGCATCGCGCATCGAGCCGGCCGCCGCCTTGGCCAGATGGCGCAGCGCCGCGGCTTCGCAGGCGACGCCTTCAGCCTCCAGCACGCGCGCCAGGTGCTCGACGATGTGGCCCGGCGGCATCTGCTTGAGGTTGAACTGCAGGCAGCGCGACAGCACCGTGACGGGAATCTTTTGCGGGTCGGTGGTGGCGAGGATGAACTTGACGTGCTCCGGCGGCTCTTCCAGCGTCTTCAGCATCGCGTTGAAGGCATGGCCGGAAAGCTGATGCACCTCGTCGATCATGTACACCTTGTAGCGGCCGCTGTTCGGCGCATAGGCCGCCTTTT
>CAYYHO010000339.1:0-2278 GCA_964471725.1 uncultured Methyloversatilis sp.
GACAACGAGGTCATCCTGCGCGTCGTCGACAAGTTCCTCATGCAGCTCGAAGGCCAGTTGCACGAAAAGAAGGTCGAGGCCATCTTCACCGACACGCTGCGCGCCTGGCTGGCCGAGAAGGGCTTCGATCCGCAGATGGGGGCCCGCCCGATGGCGCGCCTGATCCAGGACACCATCCGCGCCGCGCTGGCCGACGAGCTGCTGTTCGGCCGCCTCGCGCAGGGCGGCAAGGTGAGCATCGACCTCGACGAGAACGACAAGGTCAGGCTGGACTTCGAGGACAAGACCACCGCCACGCCCACCGCCCACATCGCCTGAGGATTCAATGGACCTGCTGACCGCCGATCTCTGCGACGCTTACGAAGACCTGCTGCAGGATGGCCGCCTGCGCGTGGTCGAAACGGTTTTCGGCAGCTATGGCGGCCGCGCGGCCTTTCATGGCCAGATCGCCACGCTCAGGCTGTTCGAGGACAACGGCCTGGTGCGCCCGACGCTGCAAACCGCCGGCCACGGCCGCGTGCTGGTCATCGACGGCGGCGGCAGCCTGCGTCACGCCCTGGTCGGCGACCAGCTGGCGGCGCTGGCCATGCAGAACGACTGGGCCGGCATCGTCGTCAATGGCTGCATCCGGGACAGCCGCGCCATCGGCACGATGGAGATCGGCGTGCTGGCGCTCGGTACCCATCCGCGCAAGACCGCGAAAAAGGGCCACGGAGAAGCGGAGGCGCCGGTGCGCTTCGGCGGCGTCAGCTTTCATCCGGGCGAATGGCTCTACGCTGACGAGGACGGCGTCCTGGTCAGCGTCGGCGCCCTCCATCACTAAGGCGCTCGGTTCTTGACGGCCCTCAGTTCTTGACGGCCCTCAGTTCTTGACGGCCTTTTGCGCCAGCAGTGCCAGCATCTCGCGGACGTTTTCCGGCTCGATATCCATGCCGAGTTCGAGACCTGGATTCACTGCGATGGCGAAGCCGGGCTGCATGCGCTCGACGATCCACGGGAAATCCGCCAGCAGGCCGCCGCTGTAGCCGGGCACATCGGCAAGGAAGTCCCGCGCACGATCCGGGCTGGTGAACAGCACGAGGATCTTCTGGCCATCCTCCTCGACCACCAGCGGCGTCGCCCGGGTGGTGAGCTGCAGCCCCTGGATGCCGCTGTCGCGGTCATCCTTGATGGGGATGAAAATCTGCTGAGTCATCAGCACCTGCATGAATTCGTCACTGGACAATTCGCCGTTGATGGCGGCCAGCAATTTCTGCTCCAACTCGTTTTTCGCTTCCAGGACTTGTTCGCTCATGGTGTTTTCCGGTTTGGCAATGTCGGCCATACATGGGTGCGACCTGTGCTAGATTCAATACACCTTATCCAGCAGATCCCGCCGTCCCGCCAGCGCCGACTTTTCCCGTGAGCTCCCGCCCGCCCGCCAAGAACGTCACGAAGCACCGCCGCCCCAGGCGCTCCGGCAAGACCGGCCTGCCGGCCGGAGCGCTGGTGCATCTGGGCGAGCGCAAGCTCGAGCATGCGGCGATCAGCCTGATCGAATATGACACCGGCAGCCTGACCGAAACGCACTACGACAGCCTGGCCGCCTGCCAGGCCTGCGCACCCAGCGGCCCCAAGCTCTGGCTCAACGTGTATGGCCTGCACGAACCCGAGATCATGCGCGAGATCGGCCAGCGCTTCAAGCTGCATCCGCTGGTGCTCGAGGACATCCTCAACACCGACCAGCGCCCCAAGATCGAGGATTACGGCGACTACCTGTTCCTCGTCGCGCGCTTCTTCACTTATGACGCAGCCACCCTGAGCACCAGCTCCGAGCAGGTCAGCTTCATCATCGGCAGAGATTTCCTGCTCAGCTTCCAGGAACGGCCGACCGGCAGCTTCGACCCGGTGCGCGCATGGCTGCGCCAGGACAAGGGCCTGATCCGCCAGCTGGGCATCGACTACCTCGCCTATGCCCTGCTCGATACCCTCGTCGACCGCTATTTCGCAGTGCTGGAACAGATCGGCGAACGCAGCGAGGAGCTGGAAGAAGCCTTGATGGCCAAGCCCGACGAGAAGCTGCTGCATACCCTGCACCAGCTCAAGCGCGAGTCGCTCACCCTGCGGCGCGCCATCTGGCCGCTGCGCGAGGTCATCAACACCCTGCTGCGCAACGAAAACCGCTTCTTCACGGCCGAGACGCAGATCTATTTGCGCGACATCTACGACCACACCGTGCACCTGATCGAATCGCTCGAAGCGATCCGCGACCTGATCGCCGGCATGCTCGACATCTACC
>CAYYHO010000340.1:0-2277 GCA_964471725.1 uncultured Methyloversatilis sp.
CGGCCATCATCACCGGCTCAAGGCGCGCGAGCGCCTCGACCTGCTGCTCGACCCAGAAGGACGCCACGAGATCGGCGCCGAGGTGCTGCCGCTCGATGCGCTCAAGTTCAAGGACAGCAAACGCTATCCGGACCGGCTGGCGGCCGCCAACGAGGATACCGGCGAGTCCGACGCCCTGGTGGTGATGGAAGGCGCGGTGAAGACCCTGCCGGTGGTCGTCGCCTGCTTCGAATTCGATTTCATGGGCGGCTCGATGGGCTCCGTGGTGGGCGAGCGCTTCGTGCGCGGCGTGCATGTCGCCATCGAGAACCAGCTGCCGTTCATCTGCGTCACCGCCTCCGGTGGCGCCCGCATGCAGGAAGGCCTGCTGTCGCTGATGCAGATGAGCAAGACGACGGCGGCCGTGGCCCTGCTGGCGCGCCATCGGTTGCCCTTCGTTTCCGTGCTGACCGATCCGACCATGGGCGGGGTGTCGGCCTCGTTCGCCTTCGTCGGCGATGTGGTCATGGCCGAGCCGGGCGCGCTGATCGGCTTCGCCGGGCCGCGCGTCATCGAGCAGACCGTGCGGGAAACCCTGCCGGAAGGTTTCCAGCGCTCCGAATTCCTGCTCGAGAAGGGCGCCATCGACATGATCGTCGACCGGCGCGAAATGCGCGACCGCCTCGCGGCCGTGCTGACCCTGCTGCAGCGCATTCCGGCCGTTTGATGGCGGCAGGGCCGGCGCTCGGTCAGCGCCTCAGTCTGCAGGACTGGCTGGACCACCTCGAGCGCCTGCACCCGCGCGGCCAGGCGGGCATCGAACTCGGTCTCGAACGTGTGCAACAGGTCAAGGCCGCCCGCGGCCAGCGCCAGGATTGTCCACTCATCACCGTCGGTGGCACCAACGGCAAGGGTTCGACCTGCGCCATGCTCGAACGCATCCTCCTTGCGGCCGGCTATCGTGTCGGCCTCTATACCTCGCCGCACCTGCTGCGTTACAACGAGCGCGTTCGCATCAATGGCCGGCCCGCCGGGGATGCCGAATTTTGTGCGGCATTCGCGCGGGTCGAGGCGGCGCGCGGCGAGGTGCCGCTCACCTATTTCGAGTTCGGCACGCTGGCGGCCTGGGAAATGTTCGCCGCCGCCGGCCTCGACGCGATCATCCTCGAAGTCGGGCTCGGCGGCCGCCTCGATGCCACGAACGCCTATACGCCCGACTGCGCCATCGTGACCAGCGTGGCCCTCGACCACATGGAGTACCTGGGGCCGACGCGCGAACACATCGGCCGGGAGAAGGCCGGCATCTGCCGCGCCGGGCGTCCGCTGATCTGCGGTGACGCGACGCCGCCGCAGAGCCTGATCGACACCTGCCGTCGCGCCGGCGCCGATCTTTGGCAAATCGGCCGCGATTTCGGCTTCCTGCGCCAGGAAGGCCAGTGGCAATACTGGGAGCGTCACCCCGGTCGGCAGCCCGCTGAAAGAAAGCTCGGCGGTCTGGCTTTTCCGGCTTTGCGCGGCGATTGCCAACTGCACAACGCCAGTTGCGCCATCGCCGCGCTCGGCAGCCTGCAGGCACGCCTGCCGGTTGCCGTGCAGGATATCCGCCGCGGGCTGGCCGAGGTGACGGTGGCGGGCCGCTGCCAGGTTTTGCCGGGGCGGCCGCAGATCGTCCTCGATGTCGCCCACAATCCCGCAGCCGCCGCGGCTCTGGCTGCCAGCCTCGGGGACATGGGTTTCGCCCGCACCACCTGGGCGGTGTTCGGCGTGATGGCGGACAAGGACATTGCCGGCGTGGTCGAGGCGATCAGGCAGCGGGTCGATCGCTGGCTGCCCTGCGACCTGCCCGGGCCGCGCGGCGCGCGCGCGCGGGACCTTGCGGCGCTGCTGGAAAAAGTCGGCGCTGGCGGGACGGCAGCGCAGTCCGCATCCCCCGCCGCAGCGCTGGCTTACGCACGGGAGAACGCGGATGTCGATGATAGAATTCTCGTCTTCGGATCGTTCTTGACCGTGGCGGGAGTGATGGATGCCTTATCCCAAGCCCCACGCCGCAATTCCTGAGACATGGCACAAGAAGACAAGCGTAGCGACAGAGGCAACGAAGCCGGCGCTGGAGCAAACGACGATGCGGTCACGCAGCTGAAAAAGCGCGCGCGGCGGCGCCTGATCGGCGCCATCGCCCTGGCCCTGCTGGCGGCCATCATTCTGCCCATGGTGATGGACCACCAGCCGGCGCCCTCCCTGAAGGACATCCAGGTGCGCATCCCGAGTCCCGACGAGGGCGCGACGCAACGGGTGACC
>CAYYHO010000341.1:0-2277 GCA_964471725.1 uncultured Methyloversatilis sp.
GACGTGTAAGACACAATTTGACGCCGGGTGAGTCCATGAGCGCAGCGAACAAACTTTGTCCCCCGCCCCGGGGCGGGGGCGGGGGGTGGGGGGCCATGGAAAGAGGCTGAGTTTCATGATGCGTGGCGATGTATCACGCATCATGAAAGCCGGCATAGAGGTGCGGGCTGATGCGCCGCATTTCGGCCTCCATCCAGGCTTCGGCGGCGGCGCACAGTTCCTCGTCGGTCTTGCCCTGCGGGTCGATGGCCGGGCCGATGCTCAGGGTCACGGTGCCGGGTTTCTTCAGGAAGGCCTGGCGGCCCCAGAGTTCGCCGGCATTGTGGGCGATCGGCAGCAGCGGCGCCTGGGCCTTCGCCGCCAGATGGGCGCCGCCGATCTTGTAGCGGCGCTTGACGCCCGGCGCGACGCGCGTGCCCTCGGGAAAGATCACCACCGTGTAACCCTCATCGAGCCGCTGCTTGCCGCGCGCCGCCACCTGCGAGAGGGCGGCCTTGCCGGCGCCGCGGTCGATGCCGACGAAGGGCATCAGCTTGATGCCCCAGCCGAAGAAGGGCAGCCAGTGCAGTTCCTTCTTGTAGACGAAGGAGGAGAGCGG
Source organism: uncultured Methyloversatilis sp. (assembly GCA_964471725.1). Lineage (GTDB taxonomy): Bacteria > Pseudomonadota > Gammaproteobacteria > Burkholderiales > Rhodocyclaceae > Sulfuricystis. Next base: position 599 of record CAYYHO010000341.1, read on the forward strand.
AAAGAGTTCCTGCAGTAGGAAGGTTTCCCAGGTCGACTGGTGCTTGCAGAAGGCGACGCAGGGCACGCCCGGCAGGTTTTCCCGGCCAATGACGCGCATGCGGATGCCGAGCAGGTGGCGGATCATCCAGATCACCGAGCGCACCCAGGGCATGACGAAAAGTCGGCGCTGGCGGGACGGCAGCCAGAACACCAGCAGCAGCGCCAGCACGCACAGCGGCGTCGAGACGACCATGTAGAGCGAGAACAGCAGGGAGCGCAGGAAGGCGGGCGTTTTCATTCAGTCAGTTTCTTCACCACCGCGGCGAGGTCGGCGAAGACCAGCGTCTGTTTGGGCAGGGCGGGATCCTTCTGCGTCTTCTTGCCCTTGCCGGTGAGCACCAGCAGCGGCTGTGCGCCGACGCTGGCGGCGGCGACGAGGTCGCGCAGGGAATCGCCGACGGCCGGCACGTCGGTGAGACCGACGTTGTAGCGCGCGGCGATCTCGTGGAACATGCCGGGCTTCGGCTTGCGGCAGCCGCAGTCGTCGGCGTTGGTGTGCGGGCAGAAGAAGATGGCGTCGATGCTGCCGCCGGCGTGCGAGGCCGCCTTGATCATCTTGTCGTGGATGGCGTTGATGGTGTCCATGCCGAACAGGCCGCGGCCGATGCCCGACTGGTTGGTCGCCACCACCACGCGGTAGCCCCACTGGTTGAGCCGCGCGATGGCTTCGAGGCTGCCGGGCAGCGGAATCCACTCCTCCGGCGACTTGATGTAGAGGTCGGAGTCGTGGTTGATGACGCCGTCGCGGTCAAGGATGATGAGTTTCATGGGCTCAGTTGACGAATGAAATACACCGCAGCGTTTGCGAAGAACCGCTTCGAGCAAACGCGGCACGCGCCGCCAGGCGCAAACCGCTCCGGCGCCCTTGCGGAGTGCCCCGTGATAGACGAGCGCAGCGAGCACGCAATAACCCCCCGCGCGGGGGGCGAAGGGGGGCGGGCGTTTTCATGATGCGGGGTGTTGTCACGCATCATGAAAGTTTCGAGATGTCGGCGACCTGGTTCATCAGCCCGGCCAGTTGGCGCAGCAGTGCGAGGCGGTTGGCGCGCGTCAGCGGTTCCTCGGCCATCACCATGACACCGTCGAAGAAGGCATCCACCTCCGTCTTGAGGGCGGCCAGCGCCTTGAGGGCGTCGGCGTAGTCCTCGTTGGCGACGAAGGAGCGCACCGTCGGCGTGATCGCCGTGACGCGCGCGAACAGGGCCTTTTCGGCATCTTCCTGGAGCAGGGCCGGCTCCACGCCGGCGCCCTCGCCGGCCTCGGCAGCGGCCTCCGTCTTCCTGAGGATGTTGATGATGCGCTTGTTGGCGGCGGCGAGCGCCGCCGCCTCGGGCAGGGCGACGAAGGCTTGCACCGCGGCGAGCTTGGCCGGCACCTTGTCGATGCGCACCGGGCGCAGGGCCAGCACTGCCTCGATGAGTTGGGGATCATGTTCGGCTTCGCGCAGCAGGTGGCGCAGGCGCTCGAACATGAAGTCGGCCAGTTGCGCCGTGCTGTCGCCGGCCAGCTTGCCGGGCGCGAAGCCGTCGGCGGCGCTGTCGAGCAGTTCGTCGAGCGCCAGCGGCAGCGGCGTTTCCATGAGGATGCGCAGCACGCCCAGCGCGGCGCGGCGCAGGGCGAAGGGATCCTTGTCGCCGG
>CAYYHO010000342.1:0-2274 GCA_964471725.1 uncultured Methyloversatilis sp.
CCAGTAGGATTTGTGCAGGGCGCGGATCTGGCGCAGGATGCCGTCGATGCGGTAACGGATGCGCAGGAAGCTGGCTTCCGGCTCGAAGTGGATGTCCGAGGCATCGCGCTTGACGGCATCGGTCAGCAGCGCATCGATCAGGCGCACCACCGGCTGGCTGTATTCGTCCGAAGTGACGGCCAGGCTGTGAAAGTCGATTTCGCCGGTCTCGATTTCATTGAGGATGCCGTCGATCGACAGTTCGTGGCCGTAATGCTGGTCGATGCTGCGGGCGATTTCCGATTCGCCGGCCAGCACGGTGTCGACTTGCAGATCCGGGGAGATCAGGGTGCGCAGGTGATCGATCGCCACGATGTCGTTGGGGTCCGACGTCGCGATGGTCAGCCGCCGCGTCCCGGGGTTGTAATCGAGCGGCAGCAGGCGGTTGCGCTTGGCGGTGTCGCGCGGCACCAGGCGCAGGGCCAGCGGGTCGACCGTGGCGCGGCTCAGGTCGACAGATTTCTGGCCGAGCGATTCGCCCAGCGCATCGCGCAGGGTCGCTTCGGAAACGAAGCCCAGCTTGACCAGCAGCTTGCCCACCGGCTGGTTGGACTTCATCTGCTCCAGCAGCGCGATGCGCAACTGGTCTTCGCTGATGACGCCCTGGGCGATCAATACCTGGCCGATGGGTTGACGATTGGTTTTGGTGTTCATCGGTGGATTGCTACGTTCCCGCCTTGTTCTAGTAATGTCGCCTGCGACCAGCAGCAATCGGCGCCCGGACCAGCATCACTGGCTGGATTGCAGGATCTTCAGCCGCATTCCGACCTGGATTGCGTCAAAACCCGATTGCCGCTGGGCAGCCGCAGCCAGCGCCTGATTGTAATACTGGACGGCCAGACGGGACTGGCGCAACTGGTCGAGGCTGACGGCCAGGTTGAACAGGTAATCGGGATTGCCGGGGTCGGCGACATGCGCCTTGAAGAAGGCCTGCTGGGCTTCGGCCCAGCGCGTGCTGTTGGCATAGAGGTTGCCGAGGGCGAAATTGAGGAACGGCGAATCGGCCTGTTCGGCGAGCAGGTTCTTGAGCCTGCTTTCCGTTTGCTGCGGATCGACATGCCCTTTCAGGCTGAGGAGGCCGGCAAGGGCGAGGGCATCGCGCGGGTTGGCTTCCAGCGCACGCAGGTAAAAATCGGCGGCCTGGTTGGGCTGGCCCTGCTGCAGCGCAACTGCCGCCATGCCATACAGGGCATCCGCATTGCGGGGATCGGATGCGAGAACTTGTTGCCAGGCGGCCGCGGCCCGATAGGCTTCGCCGCGCTGGAAGGCCTGGAATGCCTGATCGAGAACGGGATCGAGCTTCAGGGGGGCGGCGGTGATGCGGATCGGATCGCTCGGCCGCGCAACTGCCCCTGCCTGCACAGGCGGCGGTTCCGGGCGCGCTGTTTCGCGCCCGGCCCTGTCTGGCGCATTGCTGTTGTTCGGGCTGGCCGAAGCGGTGGCGAGTCCCTGGCTGCCCGATGATGGCTGGGCGGTCGCAGGGGCAGCGGCCTGCGCCGGCTCGGCCGGGGCAACCGCAGCGGCAGTTTGTGCGGCAGGCGCTGGCGTGCCGGCGGGTTCCGGGGAAGCCAGCGCCGCACCGCTGGCAACCAGTGTGCCCGCTGGCTGCATCTGCCACCAGAAATAACCGCCGATGCCGATGCTGGCAACCAGCGTCAGCAAACCGACCGCTATGGCAAAACTGCGGTTCTCCTTGGGCTTGGGGTGCTTGGCCTCGAACAGGGCGCGCGCCGTTGCACGGGTGGCCGTGTCCGCAGTGTTACTGGCGGGGGGGGGCGGCTCTGCCGCTGGCCGGGTTGCCGGGCGTTTGGGCGGATGGGTGCGGGCTGCCGGGGTGACGAACTGCTCGTCCAGGTCTTCAAGCTTTCTGGGCAATTCAGGCAGGCGGCTGCTGCCGGCCGCCGGCGTCGGCCCGGCGGCCGTTGCTCCCGCCTGGCCAGGCGTGGTGGGCAGGGGTTCGAGTTCCAGGCGGGCAGCGGCGCCCCCCTTGCCGGCAGTCTCCCGCTCCTGGCTGGCCTGTTTCTGCTGTTCCGCCTTGCGGAGTGCTTCCATCAGCAGACTCACTGCGCGGGACTCCCGAAGTCGAGCACCTGCAAAGGCGGGGCGATCTGGTTCTTGCTGAAGAAATCCCGATCGGGAAGCTGGTCGCGGTATTGCGAGAAATCGCCCTGGATGCTGGCATCCTTGATGACGACCGGGCGCAGGAAGACGACCAGTTCGGTCTTGCTGCGCGTG
>CAYYHO010000343.1:0-2251 GCA_964471725.1 uncultured Methyloversatilis sp.
TGAAACGGATCATTTGGCGATCTGTTTCTCGCGCCGCTCATCCAGTTCCTTGCAGTCGATGCACATGGTGGCGGTGGGGCGGGCTTCCAGGCGCTTGAGGCCGATCTCGATGCCGCAACTGTCGCAATAGCCGTATTCGCCGCTCTCGATGAGGGCGATCGATTCGTCGATCTTCTTGATCAGCTTGCGTTCCCGGTCACGGTTGCGCAGTTCGAGGGCAATATCGGATTCCTGGCTGGCGCGGTCGTTCGGGTCGGCAAACACGGTTGCCTCGTCCTGCATGGTATGTACCGTGCGCTCGATGTCGCCGGCCAGTTCGCGCTTGAGGGCTTCAAGAATCTTCTTGAAGTGCGCGAGCTGCTTGGCGCTCATGTAGGCCTCCCCCTTCTTGGGAACGTAAGGGGAAAACTGCTTGTGCAATAACTCTTCAGCCATCTTCGATCCGCCCAAAAAAATGTGACTTTATAAACCAAACACCTCACTGCCGCAAGTATCTACCCTATCCACCCCATCTGTCGATCCGGAATGCTTATCGTTGCGGCTGATTGACTTCGCCGAGGATCAGTTTCGCCCCGAAGCCGATGATCGCCAGACCTGCCAGGCGCCGTGCCAGGACCTGTACCCAATCGAATTTCGCCAGGCGCTGTGCGGCCCAGTGGCCGGCAAGCACCAGCATGGTCTGATAGGCAAGGCTGAGCAGGGTGACATGCAGGAGCAGGGCCGCCAGGGTGGCAGCCGTGGCATCGGCATTGATGAATAGCGGGAAAAAGGCGACGAAGAACAGCATGGCCTTCGGGTTGGTCAGGCAGATCGCCAGCGCATGGCGGAAACTGGTCCAGGTGGGGCGGGCCGGGCTTGACCTTGCAGTGGCCGCAGTTCCTGTGTCGGCAGGCTGGCGCATCAGTTGCCAGCCCATCCAGCACAGGTACAGCGCGCCCAGCGCCTGCACCGCGCCGAAAATTTCCGGATGCAGTTGCAGCATGGCGGCCAGGCCGAGAATGGCGCCCAGCATCCACACGAGGTCGCCGCACAGGGTACCGGCGACCGCAGCCATGCCGCCGCTGACACCGTGGCGTCCCGTCGCCGTGAGAATCGCCAGGGTGCCCGGACCCGGCGCCAGCTGGAAGATCAGGACGGCGGCGATGAAACTGCCGTAGTGCTGGATGTCGAACATGGCCGAGCGCACCCCGCTTGCCCTAGAGCCGCTGTTCCACCCAGGCCTTGACGCCGGCGAGCGCAGCCGGCAGGTTTTCGGGCTGCGTGCCGCCGGCCTGGGCCATGTCGGGACGGCCGCCCCCCTTGCCGCCGACCTGCTGGGCGACGCTATTGACCAGTTCGCCGGCTTTCAGCTTGCTGACGAGGTCGGGGGTGATGCCGGCGATCAGCGATACCCGCTTTTGCGTGCCGTCGTCGGACACGCTGGCCAGCACGATGGCCGCCGACTTGAGCTTGTCCTTGAGCTTGTCCATCGTCTCGCGCAGGGTCGGCACGTCGGCGCCTGCCAGCGTGGCGGCCAGCACCCGGATGCCCTTCACGTCCGTTGCCTGGTCTGCGAGGTCGTCGCCTTGCGCGGAGGCAAGTTTTGACTTGAGCTTTGCAAGCTCCTTCTCCAGGGCGCGCAGTTGCTCCACTGTCTGGACGACTTTCTGCGCCACTTCCTGCGGCTGGGCCTTGAGGGCGCCGGTGACCTCGGCCAGCGTGTCCTGCTGGGCGTCGATCCAGGCAATCGCGACGTCGCCGCACACCGCCTCGATGCGGCGCACGCCGGCAGCCACGCCGCCTTCGCCGGTCACCTTGAAGAGGCCGATGTCGCCGCTGCGCGAGACGTGCGTGCCGCCGCAGAGTTCTTTCGAGGAGCCGATCGACAGGACGCGCACCTCGTCACCGTACTTCTCGCCGAACAGCATCATCGCGCCGCTCTTCTGCGCGTCGGCGAGCGGCATCACGCGGGCCTCGGTGGCGGCGTTGGCGAGGATCTCGGCATTGACGAGCGCTTCGACCCGGCGGATTTCGGCATTCGTCATGGGGGCGTTATGGGCGAAGTCGAAGCGCGTCTTGTCCGGGTCGACCTGCGAACCCTTCTGCTGGACGTGGCTGCCGAGCGTCTCGCGCAGGGCCTTGTGCATCAGGTGGGTCGCCGAGTGGTGGCGCATGGTGCGGTTGCGGGCGGCGATGTCGACCTTTGCCGTCACGCCGTTGCCGACTTTCAGCGTGCCGGTCTTGACCACGCCGTGGTGGCCGAAGACGCTGG
>CAYYHO010000344.1:0-2247 GCA_964471725.1 uncultured Methyloversatilis sp.
GCACGCTCCTTCATCTCGCGCGCCGCCTTGTTGGTGAAGGTGATCGCGGTCACGTGATGCGGCGCCATGCCGCATTCGCCGATCAGCCAGGCGATCTTCTGCGTGATGACGCGCGTCTTGCCGCTGCCGGCGCCGGCCAGCACCAGCAGCGGGCCGTCGAGATAGCGCACCGCCTCGCGCTGCGGCGGATTGAGTTCCTGCACGGTCGATGCTGTCTGCGACTACCGGAGCGCGCCAAATACCTTCTTCGCCAGGTTGCCCGCGGCGCCGAGCGGATTGGTACGGATCGCCTTTTCCTCCTCGGCGATCATCAGGTAGAGCCCGTCCAGTGCCTTGGCGGTGACGTAGTTCTCCAGATGGGTGTCCTCTTCCTTGACCAGGCCATACTTGGCGCCCTTGCCGGCAAACCGCTCATACTGCTCGGCCAGCTTCACCTTGGCGATCGCCTGTTTGACCACCGGCAGGAACTGCCGGGTCAGCGGCTCCTGCGTCTTGCGGCGGAAATACTGCGTGCCGGCATCGTCGCCGCCGCTCAGGATGGCCTTGGCATCCTCGACGCTCATCTGCTTCACCGCATTCACCAGCATGGTCTTCGCCTGCGGTACGGCGGCTTCGGCGGCGCGGTTCATCGACGTCACCAGTTCGTCGGCCTGCTTGCCCATGCCGAACATGCGCAACGCACCCTCGACCCGTTGAATGCTGTCGGGCAGCGGAATCTTCACCTTCGGGTTGCCGAGGAAGCCGTCGGTGCGGCCCAGCAGATCTACCGCCTTGCCGGCTCCTTGCGTCAATGCTTCCTTGAGTCCGCCGCCGGCCTCGTCGCCGGAAAGATCGGCCAGCGACAGCGCCTGGGCGCCGGTGGAAAACCACATGCCGGCCAGCAGGCCGAACAGGTAGCGATGGATTTTGCTTGTATTCATAAGGCCTTGCCTCCGCTGGGTGAATTGGCACCACGGGCGCTCCGGATCAGGCGAGTCTAGCAGACCCCGCGGGCCACCCTTTTCGCAAGGGCGCCGGCAACCCGGCCCACGCAGGATGCATCCCGGGAAGACCGCTCAAGCCGGATGAAATAGTGTCGACTTATTTTACACTCCACAATTTCCAGCCAGCCGCCATGATGCTTAACCACATGATTTCTCTAGATTATATATTCCGTATACTTTTATGGCATCAATATTGCAGGCGACAGGTGCATGTCCATTTTATGGAGAGATCACCAAGATCAAACATAGCCTGGCGGCCATCCTGGCGACCCTGAGCATGAGCCATGCTAGTGCCGCTGTCATTGATTTCAATGAACTTGCCCATGACGGCTACTACGTTCCGGTCAACCCGCTGACCTCGGGTGGTTTCCTGTTCAGCAATACCGACGCGAACGCGGAAAGACTGGGGGTCTGGGGGCGCAACCGTGTGGAACAGGCGGATCCCGGCCATGCCACCGTCTTCGTCAATTACTGGCAGACCACCACGACCATGAGCCGGATGGGTGGCGGTCTGTTCGACTTCACCTCGATCGACCTGGGGGACGTCTTAAACACCGGGGCCAGCGTGACGATCCAGTTCACCTTCAATTTGGGCGGCGGTGGCAGTAATCAGGCCAGCGTGACACTGGACAGCCTGATCGGCCTGCAGACCTTCACGTTCAACCAGACAGGGCTGAGCAGCGCATCCTGGGCCACGATTGCAGGCGACAACGGCTGGAGTCAGTTCGACAACGTCGTGGTTGACGCCCATCGGGAGCGGGTTCCCGAACCCGGCTCGCTCGCACTGCTGGGTTTGAGCCTCGCAGGCCTGGCTGCCCTGCGCAGAAAACGCGGCTGACGGCTGACGGCGCGCCGTCCCGCCAGCGCCGACTTTTCTTCGCTGCTGACGCGGCCCGGCTAAACCACCCCGGCGCCCTGCGCCTGCTGGTCGGCATGGTAGGAACTGCGCACCAGCGGCGCGCTGGCGCAGTGGGTGAAGCCCATCTGCGCCGCCTCCGCGGCATACCGCTTGAAAACGTCCGGATGGACGTAGCGGCTCACGGGGAGGTGATGCGCCGAAGGCGCGAGGTACTGGCCGATGGTCAGCATCTCGACCGCGTGGGCGCGCAGGTCGCGCATCACGGCGAGAATCTCTTCATCCGTTTCGCCGAGGCCGACCATCAGCCCTGACTTGGTCGGAATCTGCGGCAGCCGCTTGCGGAATTCCTGCAAGAGCCTGAGCGAATGCGCGTAGTCGGCGCCGGGGCGCGCCTGCCTGTAGAGG
>CAYYHO010000345.1:0-1210 GCA_964471725.1 uncultured Methyloversatilis sp.
ATTCCAGGCATGGTGATAACAGCGCTGGGCATTCTGGTGCTGTTTTATTGACCTTTGTATAGTTATTGAGGATTGTATAGATAAAGTCACATAATCAATATGCCGATATATTATTATATGAGACCAAAAGGAACAGCGGCGGAATTAGAGGCGCGCCGACTACGCGCCATCACTCTTCTCCAAGAAGGCCATCATGTCCAAGAGGTTGCTCGTCTTGTTGGGGTAACGCGAGAGTGGGTAGGACGCTGGAGAAAAACCCACCAACAACTCGGAAAGGAAGGGTTACAGGCGAGACCCCATCATGGTCCTGATCCCAAAATGAAGCAATTCCAGCAAAGGAAATTAGAATACTATAATGTAGTGAGGCAATAAAAATGGCGATTTATCGCTCATTGGGTTAAGATGTAGTTAGATCAACAAACATCTATAACCCGAAAGAGGAGGTAATCGCCATGGACTATAATAAAACAGGAAATAAGAAGCAAGTCAATATTTTGGATGCGTCAATCGGAGTGGATATCGGTAAATATCAACATGTGGCCGTAGCCCAGGGCTGGGACGGGCGACGATTAAAACCGTTGCTTTTCGATAATAATCTGTCTGGGTTTAACAAATTGTGGGCCTACCGGTCAAAGGCCAAAGAATGTCTGGGTGTATCGGATGTCCGGTTTGCCTTAGAGCCGACCGGCCAATATTGGAAGGCATTAGCCGAATGGCTGGAGCGTAAACCGGCCGAGGTTCGGATGGTCCAGCCGGCGCATACGCATAAAGCCAAGGAGCTGGAAGATAATAGTCCGGGCAAACATGATATAAAAGATGCCGGGGTAATCAGCGACCTTGATATTCAGAAGAAAAGTCTCAGGCTGGTCAGGCCGCAGGGAGTGTTTGCCGAATTGAGATATTTAACAGTCTGCCGGCAGGGGCTGGTCAAAGACCTGAATCGGGAAATAAACAGATTGCATCGGCTCATGGATGTATTGTTCCCGGAGTTAATCGGTTTATTTAAGAATCATATTGGCAAAGGATTATTGGAATTAGTCAAAACCGCGGCTTGTCCGGAGCAGATAGTCCGATTAGGCGAGCAGGCCATAAATGATTTATTAAAGAAAAAGAGTAAGGGAACATTAGGATTAGAGCGGGCCCGGGCAAGGCCGGTAACTCAATTGGCATAAGGGAAGGACGGGAGGCGTTAGAATTGGAATTAAGGCAG
>CAYYHO010000345.1:1220-2238 GCA_964471725.1 uncultured Methyloversatilis sp.
TGATTTATTAAAGAAAAAGAGTAAGGGAACATTAGGATTAGAGCGGGCCCGGGCTATTATGGATGCGGCCGCAAACTCAATTGGCATAAGGGAAGGGCGGGAGGCGTTAGAATTGGAATTAAGGCAGTTATTAGTCAGGATGGAGCTGGTCCGGAATCAGTTAGGTGAAATAGAGCAGACCATAAATAGGGTCATCAAAGAAGTGCCTTATATTGAAATACTATCCAGCATTCCCCAGGTGGGACAAATCACCCTGGCTGCGATATTGGGCGAGGCCGGTGATTTCAGGCAATACCAGAATGCCCGGCAGATAATCAAGTTTGCCGGATTAAACCTTTATGAGATAAGCTCCGGCCAACACCATGGCCGGAAAAGGATTACCAAACGAGGCCGTCCGTTATTAAGACAGATGCTTTACTTAGCCGGATTAAGGTTAATAAAACAACAAGGCGCGTTCTATCAGTTTTATAAACGGTTGGTAGAAAGAGGCAAGCCCAAGCCGCAGGCGATCGTGGCGATGGGCTGCAAGTTACTGAGGGTTTTATTTGCCATGGTGCGAGATAACCGTAAGTTTAAGGAACAGGGTGAAAATCCGGCGCTGATGATAAATCAAATCAGAGCATTGCCTCTGATAGGAGCGTAGAACATATGAGGAAGGCGGGAAGATCCGAAACACTTTACATCAGGCGTTTGGACGAAACTCCGAGCGACCTCGTAAATTAGAATTAAAGACTTCCCGCCGGCCTGTCAAGCCCGAATGAAGTATTGTCAGGGTGGCGCCAGAGGCGTTAACCCCGAACGACTTGAGAGTGTCCGGCAGACAGGCCTGCCTGCGGTAGGCAGGCGCGGGCGTAAAAATATTTTAACCTAATGGGCGATTTTTGTTGATTCTCTACGAGAGTATGTGTCCCCAGATTATCCCTGTCCCCAGATTATCCCCACTGGCAGTTAGACCCCGCTCTTTGCGGAACAAAAAGCGGGGTTCGTGTTCCAGTAGATAGTTGGGCTTACTCGCTAC
>CAYYHO010000346.1:0-2234 GCA_964471725.1 uncultured Methyloversatilis sp.
ACGCGCACCAGCGCGGCGTCAAGGTGCTGGTCGCCCTCAACACCTTCCCGCTGACGGACAACTGGCCGAACTGGACCGCTGCCGTCGACAAGGCGGCCGCCTTCGGCGTCGACGCCGTGATCCTCGCCGACCCCGGCCTCATGGAGTACGCCCACCGCGTCCATCCGCAACTGCGGCTGCACCTCTCGGTGCAGGGCTCGGCGACCAATTACGAGGCGATCAATTTCTATCACGAGCGCTTCGGCATCCAGCGCGCCGTGCTGCCGCGCGTGCTGTCGATGGCGCAGGTCGCCCACGTCGCGAAAAATACACCGGTCGAGATCGAGGTGTTCGGCTTCGGCGGCCTGTGCGTCATGGTCGAGGGCCGCTGCGCGCTGTCTGCCTACACCACCGGCACCTCGCCGAACTGCCAGGGCGCCTGCTCGCCCGGCAAGGCGGTGCGCTACGAGGAGACGCCGCGCGGCATGGAGACGCGCCTCAACGGCATCCTCATCGACCGCTTCGGCCAGGGCGAGCGCGCCGGCTACCCGACGCTGTGCAAGGGCCGCTACGAGGTCGACGAGGAAACCTATTACGCGATCGAGGAACCGGCCAGCCTCAACACCATGGCGCTGCTGCCCGAACTCATGCAGGCCGGCGTGCGCGCCCTCAAGATCGAGGGCCGCCAGCGCAGCCCGGCCTACGTCGGCCAGGTCACCAAGGTCTGGCGCGCGGCGATCGATGCCTGCCGGCGCGACCCGGAGCACTTCGTCCCCGCCCCCGCATGGACGGCCGAACTCAACAAGATTTCGGAAGGCCAGTCGGCCACCCTGGGTGCCTACAACCGGCCGTGGAAATGATGGCCCCCATTCCCCCCACCCCCCTTTCCCAAGGAAAGGGGGTGACACGTGTTCAGCCGCTCCGCGGCTTCCGGTTCGTTGGCTCGTCGCCTCCTTGGGACGGCCCTGCGGAGGCAACATGAAGCTCGCCATCGGCCCCCTCCTCTATTACTGGCCGCAGCCGCAGGTCATGGGTTTCTACGCTGCGCTGGCGCAACAGCCCGTAGACGTCGTCTATCTCGGCGAAGCGGTCTGCTCGCGCCGCCACGAGATGCGCCTCGACGACTATCTTGCTGCGGCAGCCCTGCTGGCCGATGCCGGCAAGCAGGTGGCGCTGTCGACGCTGCCGCTGATCGAATCGGAATCGGACCTCAAGGCGGTGCGGCGCCTGATGGACGCCGCGCGCGAAGACGCCCGCCTGACGGTCGAGGCCAACGAGATGGGCGCGGTACGGCAGCTGGCCGAACGCGGCCAGGCGTTTGTCGCCGGTCCCGCGCTCAACATCTTCAACGGCCACACGCTGAAGATCCTCGCCGATTGCGGCGCGACGCGCTGGGTGATGCCCCCGGAGATCGGCCGCAGCGCGCTGACCGGCATGCAACGAGCCATGCCGGCAGGGATGGAAACCGAGGTGTTCGCCCACGGCCGCCTGCCGCTGGCCTACTCGGCACGCTGCTTCACCGCCCGCCGCTACGGCCTGCAGAAGGACACCTGCGAATTCCGCTGCATCGAGTTCCCCGACGGCATGACCGTGAAGACCCGCGAGGGCGAGGAATTCCTGACCCTCAACGGCACCCAGACGCAGTCGGCCAAGCTCTACCACCTCGAACAGGAACTGCCCGATCTGGCGGCCTGCGGCGTCGGGCTGCTGCGCCTGTCGCCGCAGTCGCAGAACATGGCCGAACTGATCGGGGCCTATCGCGCCCTCCTCGAAGGGCGGCCGGTATCGATGCCGGCCGGCGATTACTGCAACGGCTTCTGGTACGATCGACCGGGTCTGGACCTGGTAACGACACCATGAAGAACTTCAAGCTCCCCGATTTCACCCTGCCCGCCCCGCTCGCCCGCCTGGGCGGCAAATTGCCGCAACTGCCGCCGACCCTGGCGCTGGTGACGACGCTGAATCTGGCGCTGGGCCGCCTGATTCCGCGCGAACCCCTGGAAATGCTCATCGGCAAGCGCTTCACCATCCGCGTCCTCGATGCCGGCATGACGCTGCGCTTCGGTTACGGCGCGCGCGGCTTCCGTCCCCTGTTCGACGCCGGCAAGCCGGACCTGACCATCTCCGCCCGCACGCGCGATTTCATCGCCCTGCTGGCCCGCGAGGAGGATCCGGATACCCTGTTCTTCGACCGCCGCCTGCTGATGGAAGGCGACACCGACCTCGGCCTGCTGGTGAAGAACACCCTCGACGGC
>CAYYHO010000347.1:0-2222 GCA_964471725.1 uncultured Methyloversatilis sp.
GACGCAGCGCGCCCTGCCGCTGCTGGCGATGATGGAAGAGTCGTTCGGGGAAAAGAAGCCGGTCGTCTGGGGCGTCTGAGAGGCTGAGCCCAAGCGTTGCAGGCTTAACGTGAAACAACGCAGCGCTTCCGCCGGGCCGCCCCAAGAGAGCGCGGCGCGCGCCGCCAGGCGCAATCCGCGCAGCAGCTTGAACGGGGGCTCCCCGTAACAGACGAGCGCAGCGAGCACGAAATAACCTACCGCGCGGGGGGGGGGTGAAGGGGGGCGGGCGTTAAGTTTCATGCAGCGCGGGCTGCGCCGCGCTGCATGAATGTCAGTGCGGTTTGTCGGCGCCGCCGCCAATGAAGGAAATCGGGAACACCGCCTCCGGGCCGGCGCCGCGGCTCGGCATGTTCTCGTAGTCGGGCATCTGGTCAGTCGTTGCGCCGGCCGCCTTGGTCAGTTTCTGGATCAGAATCTGGACCTGGTCGGTCAGCCAGTCTTCCTCGCAGCGGGTGGGCATGAAGCGCATTGCGCGCACGCTGTCGGGAATTTCGTCCGCCGACACGGTTTCGTTGGCGGCGTGGGCGGATGAAAAGAAGGGGCCGGCGATGAAGTGCAGGCGCAGGCCGCCCTGCTTGTCGAGGTCGAGGATGAAGATGCGCGCCCCTTCGGCGGTTTCTTCGTCGTCGCCAAATACCGGCATGGCCGCGAAGGCTGCCTGTTTCTGTTTCTGGACATGGGCGACGGCAGCGTCGAAGGACAGGCGGTCATCTTGGATTTCGGTCATCGGGGTTCTCCTTGCGGGTTCTCAGAGCAGCGGGGCGAGCCATCTTTCGGCTTCTTGAATCGCGTAGTTGGTGCGCTTCGCCCAATCTTCAAGCTGGTCGCGGCCGATTTTCGGGATGGCGAAGTAGCGGGCCTCCGGATGGGCAAAGTAAAAACCTGACACGGCGGCGGCCGGTTGCATGGCGAAATTCTCGGTCAGCGTGATGCCGACGGAAGGGGCATCGAGCAGCTCGAACAGCGCCCGCTTGGCCGTGTGGTCCGGACAGGCGGGATAGCCGGGGGCGGGCCGGATGCCCTGGTACTTTTCGGCGATCAGCGCCTCGCAATTCAGGTTTTCGTCGCGCGCGTAGCCCCAGTCGTCGATCCGCACGCGTTCGTGCAGCCACTCGGCGGCGGCTTCGGCGAGCCGGTCGGCAAGCGCCTTGAGCATGATGGCGCGGTAGTCGTCGTGGGCGGCGGCAAACTCGGCGAGCTTGGCCTCGATACCGATGCCTGCCGTGACGGCGAAAGCGCCGATGTAATCCACTGCCCCTGTCGCCGTGTCTGGTGCCGCTTCGCCAGCACCGACTTTCGGCAGGATGAAATCGGCCAGGCACAGGTTGGGCTGGCCGGCGGGGCGCTCATGCTGCTGGCGCAGGCCATGCCAGGTCATCAGAAGCTTTTCGCGGCCGGCGTCGGCGTAGATCTCGATGTCATCGCCGTTGCTGTTGGCGGGGAAGAGGCCGAACACGGCGTTGGCGACCAGCCACGGGTTGGATGACTGAGCCGCAATGACCTGCTCCAGCATTGCCTGGGCATCGGCCAGCACAGCCCGTGCCTGCGGGCCCACCCTGGCGTCGTCGAGCAGCTGCGGGTAGCGTCCCGGCAGGTCCCAGGTCTGGAAAAAAGGGCCCCAGTCGATGTAGCGGGCGAGGGTGGCGAGATCGATCCTGCACAGCGTGCGCAGGCCCGGCCGCCGCGGCGGAAAGGGCGCATAACCGTCCTGCGCGCAAGCGAAGCGCTGGGCCTGCGCGTCGGCGAGGGGCAGGAGCTTGACGCCCTGCTTGTGCGCGTGCAGGGCGCGCACTTTCTCGTAATCGGCGGCAATTTCGTCCTTGAAGCCGGCCGCCTGTTCTTGCGAAAGGAGCCGGGTCACCACGCCGACGGCGCGCGAGGCATCCGGCACATAGACGACGGTGCCCTGGTAGTTGGGGGCAATCTTGATCGCCGTGTGGGCCCGGCTCGTCGTCGCGCCGCCAATCAGGAGCGGCGCCTGGAAGCCCTGGCGCTGCATCTCGGCGGCGATGTGAGCCATCTCTTCGAGCGAGGGGGTGATCAGGCCGGAAAGACCGATCGCATCGACGGCATGCGCCTTGGCGGCATGCAGGATCTTGTCGGCAGCCACCATGACGCCGAGGTCGATGATCTCGCAGCCGTTGCAGGCCAGCACGACGCCGACGATGTTCTTGCCGATG
>CAYYHO010000348.1:0-2216 GCA_964471725.1 uncultured Methyloversatilis sp.
CGGCATCTACTCCTCGGTGCTGGTCGCCAGCCCGCTGGTGATGTGGCTCGGCGTCTCGCGCGAGCAGTTCGTCAAGCCGAAAAAAGAGAAGGCCGAAGGCGTCACGGAGGACGGGGCCTGCGTATGAGCACGCCATGAAGGCCTACGTCTGGGATCTGCCGACGCGGCTGTTTCACTGGCTGCTGGTGGCTTGCGTGATCGGCGCCTTCGTCACGGCGAAGATCGGCGGCGGACTGATGGTCTGGCACGGCCGGCTGGGACTGGCCATCTTCGGGCTGCTAATCTTTCGCCTGATCTGGGGCGTGATCGGCTCGACCTACGCGCGCTTCGCCGCCTTCGTGCGCGGCCCGAACGCGATCCTCGCCTATCTCCTGGGCCGCTGGCGCGGTCTCGGACACAATCCGCTCGGCGCCCTTTCGGTGCTGGCCATGCTCGGCTTGCTGCTCGCCCAGGCCATGACCGGCCTGTTCGCCAACGACGACATCGCTTACTCGGGTTACCTTGCCAGCCGCATCGACGCCGCCCTTTCTGCCCGGATCACCTCCATCCACCATCAACTGGAAGAGTTGCTGATCGCGCTCGTCGCCTTGCATCTCGGTGCGATCATCTACCATGTCCTGGTGAAGAAGCAGAAGCTCGTCAAGCCGATGCTGACCGGATGGGCGGATGGACGTCCGGAAAGCTCGGCGCGCGGCGGCGGCCTTGCCGCCTTCGTTGCCGCCCTGCTGATTGCCGCGCTGGCAGTCTGGGCCGCTACCGGAACATTGCAGCCGCCGCCTCCGCCGCCCCCTGCGACGCAGACGCCCGCTTTCTAAAAAAGTCGGCGCTGGCGGGACGGCACATAGAGGCCCGCCCCCCTTCGCACCCCGCGCGGGAGGTTCGAATCAGAACGGCCACCCGCGGGTGGCCGTTTGCCTGGCTGCATGCTGCGTCGCAGCAGCGTTCCCGCCGCCGCGGCGGCGGGCCCTTACTCGTCTTTCCTGAAATTGTCGTGACAGGCCTTGCAGGCTTCGCCCAGCTTGCCGAACTGGGCCTTCACCGCGGCGGCATCGCCAGCGGCGGCCACCTTGGCCATCTCGTTGGCGGCAGCGCCAAAGTTGCCGGCAATCTTGCCGAGCTCGGGGTGGCCGAAGAATTCGGACTTCAGGCGCGTTTCCTTCCAGCCCCGGCCCTTGTCCGAACCCGGCTGATAGAGGGCGCCCATCTTCGAGTTGGCGATGGCCTGAATGACGTTGGCGGCCTCGGCGACCTGATCCTTGTTGAACTGCCCGTCGACGTTGGCCTTGATGCGCGCCATGCTCCAGGCCATGGTGTGATAGGCCGACTGGCGCCAGCGGATCTGGTCTTCCAGCTTGCCGACGACCTGGGCAAACGTGGCGCCGGCCATGGCGGTCAACACGACACCGGCTACTGCGGACTTGACGAATCTGTTCATGAACATTCTCCTTCAGGGTGGGAAACACTCGTTTGGTTTGTTGTAAATGGGTTTTTACCCGGTTTATATACGCAACGAATGTTCAGTTTATTCCATCCCGGTGGAAAATATCTGCTTGACGCGCAACTGGCCAGCTTCTGTGACCAAAGTCACCAAGCGGTCGATGTTCGGGTGCTTGCCGGGATTCGCCTGCGCATCCGCGGCGTGCTCGGCATAAAGTTCCAGCCCCTTCCTGGCCGCCTCGGCGGTGATGGCGCCGTAGAGCTGCGCCAGGTGGTTGTACACCGCCAGCGAACCGGCCTGGCCCGGCTTGTTCTCGATGGTGGCGACGACCTGCCCCGCGCCGTCCAGCAGTTGCAGCGCAGCGAGGTGCGAGACGCGGGGCAGTTGCTTGAGGTTCTCGGCAAATTTATCCGATGAGCCCATCAGATGTTCCTCGCCAGTTCGGCAGCCTTGCCGATGTAGCTGGCCGGCGTCATTTCCCGCAGGCGCGCCTTTTCCGCCTCGGGAATCGCCAGCCCGTCGATGAAGGCGCGCAGGGCAGCCGGCTCGATGCCCTTGCCGCGCGTCAGTTCCTTGAGTTGTTCGTAGGGATTCGGCACGCCGTAGCGGCGCAGCACCGTCTGCACGGGTTCCGCCAGCACTTCCCAGCAGGCGTCGAGATCCTCGGCGAGGCGCTGCGGGTTGGCCTCCAGCTTGTTGAGACCGCGCAGGGTCGAGTCGTGCGCCAGCACCACGTAACCGAAAGCGATGCCCATGTTGCGCAGCACGGTCGAGTCGG
>CAYYHO010000349.1:0-2209 GCA_964471725.1 uncultured Methyloversatilis sp.
TCGAGTTCGACGACGCACTCGTTGGCCTTGCGCACCATGAACTCGATGGCGTCCTGGTCGCCGAGCCAGTCGGAACCCTTGACGGTGTCGTACATGTGCCAGTGCCAGTTGTCCTCGTCCGAGTTGCCGAGCGACGCCGCCACTCCACCTTGGGCCGCCACGGTGTGCGAACGGGTCGGGAACACCTTGCTCAGCACTGCGGTCTTCAGCCCGGCTTCGGACAGCTGGATGGCGGCGCGCAGGCCGGCCCCGCCGGCGCCGACGATAAGGGCATCGAATTTTCTGACGGTCAATGTCATGTTCAGAGTTTCCAGAGAATCTGCACGGCCCAGCCTGCGCAGCCGATGACGAACAGCAAGGTCAGCACGTGCAGCGCGAGCTTGATGCCGGCGGGCTGCACATAGTCCATCCAGGTATCGCGCACGCCGATCCAGGCATGCCAGCACACGCTGAGGACAAACAGGAAGCCCAGGAAGCGCATCGGCAAGGCCGTCATGAAGGCGTGCCAGTTCTCGTAGCTCGCGCCCACGCCTGCCAGCGTCAGGGCATAGCCGACGATCAGCACATACCCGGCCATGACGATGGCGGTGATGCGCTGCACCAGCCAGTCCATCAGGCCGTAATGGGCGCCGACCACTTTGCGATTCACCATAGCTTGGCCCCCACGATCAGGGTCATCGGCAGGCTGACGGCAAGCACCATCTTGGCCGAGGAGCGCGCCGCGTACTTGTCGACGCCGATGTGGATGTCGATCAGCAGGATGCGAATGCCCATGCAGAAGTGATGCAGCAGGGCCCAGACCAGTCCGATCAGCAGCAGCTTGACCAGCGGATGGGCGGCGAAGGCCTGCAGGGCCTGGAAACTTTCCGGCGACTGCAGGGAAAGTTCCAGCAACCAGACCAGGAACGGCAACATCAGAAACAATCCGACCCCGCTGACCCGATGCAGGATTGAAATGATCCCTGCCAGGGGCAGCTTGATTTCAAACAGATTCAGATATTTAGGTCGTTTATTGCTGGTTTCGGCCATATCTTATTGCTCCATTCATACCATCTATGTTGCAGCGCAGAATCCTAACGCAAACCGTTTCACAAAGAAATAACTCTTTCGGACTGCCCCGCGAATTCTGCTCGAATCGATGCGCTGAACCGAATTCCTGCTCCAGTCGTTCTTAGCTGAGCTCGTTCAGGTAGCAGTGTTCGGCCGTCGAATACAGGCCGCGCCGCCACTCCACCGGCCGGTCGCCATACGTGAAGCTGATCCGCTCGACCGAGAGCAGGGGGCTGCCCTCGGGCACATGCAGGTAATCCGCGCTGGCACGATCGGCCGCTACCGCGCGCAGGCGCTCCTCGGCGCGGATCATGCGCACCCCGAACTTGGCCTCGAACATGCTGTACAGCGAAGTCGCGGATTCTTTCAGCACTTCAAGCGACAGCCCGGCGAACAACTCGCCCGTCAGGTAGATCTCGTCGACCACCACCGGCTTGCCGGCGAATTCGAGCAGGCGGCGCACGATGATGATCGGGTCGCCCGGCTGCAGAGCCAGCACGCGCGCCGCCTCGACGCCCGCCTTGGCCCGCCAGCACTCGAGGGGCACGCTGCGCGAAGCTTCGATACCGCCGCCCAGCGGCACCAGCCGCAGGAAACGGAAGAAGGCGCGCGGATCGCTGTGGCTGGCGACGAAGGTGCCCTTGCCCTGACGGCGCACCAGCAGGTTTTCGGCGGCCATCTCGTCGATCGCCTTGCGCACGGTACCCTGGCTGACGTTGAAACGCGCCGCGAGTTCGAATTCGCTGGGGATCGCTTCGCCGGGACGCCATTCGCCATTCTCCAGCGCCTGCAGGATCAATTCCTTGATCTGGCGATAGAGCGGGCTGAAAGTGGGAGAATCTCCGGGCGTCTGACGCTGCATGGTCGGGGATTGAACCATAAAATTGCCATGCCGTCCATAGATTATCTTATGTCTTATGAATGATATAAGTTAGATATTGACACAGCGCAGCATGGCACTCTATGATTTCGAGGTTTTCCCGGCCCGGCGCCCGTTTGTCGCCCATGCCCCGCCTTTTCACCCATTTCAAGGAGATTCACATCATGGCCAAAGCCCCCATTCGCGTAGCAGTGACCGGCGCCGCCGGACAGATCGGTTATGCCCTGCTGTTCCGCATCGCCAGCGGCGAAATGCTCGGCAAGGATCAGCCCGTCATCC
>CAYYHO010000350.1:0-2196 GCA_964471725.1 uncultured Methyloversatilis sp.
ATTCGGGCTTCTCGCGCATGCACGTGCAGCGCACCTGGGAAGCGATCATGAACGCCCCCGTATCGCTCGACGACGTGGTGGCCGGCGAATGCCTGTGGGCCGCCACCAAGGCCAGCCTCTCCGGCATCGCCATCCTGCTCGTGATGGTGCCGCTCGGCCTCGTCGCCGGCCCGCTGGCGCTGCTGGCGCTGCCGGTGATCTTCCTCACCGGCCTGTGCTTCGCCGCCCTCGGCCTGATCATGACGGCGCTGGCGCCTTCCTACGATTTCTTCATGTACTACTTCACGCTGTTCATCACGCCGATGGTGCTGCTGTGCGGCGTGTTCTTCCCGGTCGAGCAGTTGCCGCCGCTGGTGCAGGCGGTCGCCAACTGGCTGCCGCTCGGCCATGCCGTGCAGCTGGTGCGCCCGCTGGTGTTCGGCGAATTGCCGGCCACCCCGCTGCTCCACCTCGGCGCCCTGCTCCTTACCACGGCCGCCGCGTTCTTGGCGGCCGTATCCCTGGCGCAGCGGCGCCTGCTTAAATAACCCCCCCTTCGCCCCCCTCGCAGGGGGTTATTTCGTGCTCGCTGCGCTCGTCTGTTACGGGGTGCCCCCGTTCAAGCTGCTGAGCGGATTGCACCTGGCGGCGCGTGCCGCGTTTGCTTGGGGCGGCCCGGCGCAAACGCTGCTGTATTTTCGTCTAATTTAGTGCAGTTCTGCGTCGAGCTGCGCGAGCATGCGTTTGGCCTGGCCGAGGTAGCCGGTGCCGAACAGGTTGAAATGGTTGAGGACGTGATACAGGTTGTAGAGCGTCTTGCGCGTTTCGTAGCCGGGGTCGAGCGGCCAGGCGCTGCGGTAGGCGGCGTAGAAGGCTTCGGGGAAGCCGCCGAACAGTTCGGCCATGGCGATGTCCGCCTCGCGGTCGCCGCGATAGACCGCCGGATCGAAGATGACCGGCGTGCCGTCCTCCAGTTGGGCGGCGTTGCCGGACCAGAGGTCGCCATGCAGCAGGCTGGGCGCCGGGCGGTAGTCGAGGAATAACGCCGCGATGCGCTCGGCGACGCGTTCGCCCTGGTCGCGCAATTGGCGTTCCGCGCCGTTGCGGTAGGCCAGCGCGAGTTGCGGGCGCAGGCGTTCGGCGGCGAAAAACCCGGCCCAGGTGCGCTGGCTCTGGTTGGATTGCGGGGTGGCGCCGATGAAGTTGTCGCGCGGCCAGCCATACAGGGCGTCTTCCCCGGCGGCGGTATGGCGGTGCAGTTGCGCGAGCGCGTGGCCCAGCTGCGCGGCGCCCTGCCTGTCGAGACCGCGCAGTTCCAGGTATTCGAGAACCAGATAGGAATGAGCCGGTGTCGCCGTCTCGCCAGCACCGACTATTCGGGGTACCCGCACGCAGCCGGCGGCCTGCAGGGCGGCCAGGCCGTCCGCTTCGGCCTCGAACATCGCCGCCGCCGCAGCTGCGCCGGTCTTGACGAAAAAGCGGCGCGCGCCGTCGCCGATTATCCAGGCGTCGTGGATGCAGCCGCCGCTGCGCGGCTGCGCGCTGGTAATGCGAAATGGTGCGCCTGTCGCTTGGCTGATGGTCGCGGCGATGGCTGCAGCCAGGGCCCCGTCCAGCGGCATCAGGGGCCGACCAGCAGCAGGTTGGTGTGGGACAGGCGCTGGGCCAGCACGAGCAGGAAGCTGCGGTAGAAATGCATGCGGCAGGCGTCGGAGGCGAGGCGCAGCGACTGGCCGGGGATGGCGACGATGCGCGCATTGGTCTGCGCCACGACATCGGCGGCGCGGTGCGGGTGCTGGCGGTCGATGACGGCGATCTCGCCGATCACCTCGCCGCGCCCGAGGATGCCGAGGACGTGATCCTGCTTGGAGACGCGGATTTCGCCCTCCAGCACGAAGCAGAAATGGTCGCCCGGCTCGCCGTCCTTCATCAGCCGCGTGCCGGCGGCGATCTCTTCCCAGCGCGCGAAACGGACGACCTCCCAGATCTCGACATCCGAAAATTCGGCGAAGAAAGGCAGTGCGCGCAGGTTCTCGAACTTCTCGCTGTCGGGCGCCTCCTGCTGGCGCGTGGAGAGCTGGCGGTTGCGGAACGCCTGCGCCAGATCGTGCGCGAACTCTTCCCAGCTGGCATAGCGGTCGGCCAGTTCCTTCTGCATCGCACGCGCCACAAGGGTATCGAGGGCGACCGGGATGTCGGCGCGGAAGGTCGAGGGCG
>CAYYHO010000351.1:0-2186 GCA_964471725.1 uncultured Methyloversatilis sp.
TCGGCTTGGCATTGATCAGGTCATGCGGCATCAGGTTGTCGGACTCGGCCTGGTTGAGGCGCTCCTTGACGGCGCGTTCAACCCTCACCAGACCGGCACGGAACTGGTTTTCCGCCAGTTCGCCAACCGAGCGCACGCGCCGGTTGCCCAGGTGATCGATGTCATCGACCTCGCCGCGGCCATTGCGCAGGTCGACGAGGATGCGCACGACATCGACGATGTCCTCGTTCGACAGCACGCCCGGACCGACCAGTTCTTCGCGGCCAACGCGCCGGTTGAATTTCATACGACCGACAGCAGAAAGGTCGTAGCGCTCTTCGGAATAGAACAGGCCATGGAAGAGGGACTCCACAGCGTCTTCGGTTGGCGGCTCGCCGGGTCGCATCATGCGATAGATGGCCACGCGTGCTGCCCAATGGTTGGCTGCCTCGTCGGTGCGCAGCGTGGTCGAGATGTACGGACCGCGATCGAGATCGTTGATGTACAGGGTTTTCAGTTCGGCAACGCCGGCTTCCTGCAGTTTTGCCAGCAAGCTGTCGACAATCTCGTCGTTTGCATTGGCCAGAATTTCACCCGTTTCGGCGTCGACGATATTCTGGGAAATCACCCGGCCAATCAGGAATTCATCGGGCACGGCAAGCTTTTTGATGCCGGCTTCCGCCAATTCGCGGATGTGCTTGCCGGTAATGCGCTTGTCCTTGGCGACAATCACCTTGCCGGATTTGTCATGGATGTCGAACCTGGCGATCTCGCCACGCAGGCGTTCCGGCACCACTTCGAACTGCAAACCCTTCTTGCCGAGATGGAAGGTGTCGGTTTCGAAGAAGGTAGCCAGAATTTCCTCGGCCGTCATGCCGATGGCCTTGAGCAGAATCGTCACCGGCATCTTGCGCCGACGGTCAATGCGGAAATACAGCAGGTCCTTGGGATCGAATTCAAAGTCGAGCCAGGAGCCGCGATAAGGAATGATCCGCGCGGAAAACAGCAATTTGCCCGAGCTGTGGGTCTTGCCCTTGTCATGTTCGAAGAACACGCCGGGAGAGCGGTGCAATTGCGACACGATGACCCGCTCCGTGCCATTGATGACAAAAGAGCCGGTCGTCGTCATGAGCGGAATTTCGCCCATGTACACCTCCTGCTCCTTGATCTCCTTGACCTTTTGATTGTTGCTTTCGCGGTCCAGGATCACCAGCCGCACTTTCGCACGCAGGGGCGACGCAAAGGTCAAGCCGCGCTGCTGGCACTCCTTGACATCGAATGCCGGTTCGCCGAGACGATACTCGACGAACTCGAGCCGGGCGACTCCGGAGTGCGCCACGATCGGGAAGATCGAGGCGAAAGCGGCTTGCAGCCCCTGGACCTTGCGCTGCGCAGGCGGGATATCCACCTGCAGGAAGTGTGTATAGGATTCCAGCTGGGTAGCCAGCAGGAAGGGGACGTCCAGCACATTTGCGCGCTTGGCAAAGCTCTTGCGGATGCGTTTTTTCTCGGTATACGAGTAGGCCATGTTCGCTCCTACAGTCAGGATTCAGGGATCAATCTTCCACTGGCTGCCGCCGCCAAACGACCGGGCCGCAGCAGCGAATTGCTGATCACTAAAACCTGAACCGCTCAGAATAGATTCCTTAAAACACCAATGCAGAAGGGCTGGCGGCCCGCTAGAGGCTGCCAGCCCAGCTTGCGGACAAACTTACTTGACTTCGACCTTGGCGCCGGCTTCTTCCAGTTGCTTCTTGAGCGCTTCGGCGTCGGCCTTGGAAATGCCTTCCTTGACCGGCTTGGGAGCGCCATCGACGAGGTCTTTCGCTTCCTTGAGGCCCAGGCCAGTGGCGGCACGCACCACCTTGATGCACTCGACCTTCTTCTCGCCAGAGGCCATCAGCATGACGGTGAATTCGGTCTGTTCTTCGGCGGCAGCGGCGCCGGCAGCGGCAGCGGGAGCGGCTACGGCAACGGCAGCGGCGGCGGCGGAGACGCCAAACTTCTCTTCCATCTCCTTGATCAGCTCGGAGAGTTCGAGAACGGTCATGCCGGCGATGGCATCGAGTATTTCAGCTTTGCTAACAGCCATGATTACAACTCCTGAATGAAATTTGGATCAGTGAAAAATTACGCAGTCTCTTTGGCGTCGCGCACCGCAGCGAGGCCCCGGACAAACTTGGTCGGGACTTCGTTGAGCGTACGGA
>CAYYHO010000352.1:0-2186 GCA_964471725.1 uncultured Methyloversatilis sp.
TGTTGAATTCCTTGGCGACGCCGCCGGCCGCCTCGATCTCGCGCGCCACCAGTTGGCCCAAATCCTTCAGATGCACATGGCCGGGGACGAACTGGGTGAAGGAATTGACGACGGCGATGATTGGCTTGTCGAAATCGCCGTCCTGCATGCCGGTGGCGCGCCAGAGGGCGCGCGCTCCGGCCATGTTGCGGCCGTGGGTGGAGGTGCGGGAACGATAGGCGGGCATGGGCTTCTCCGGGATGCGGGCTGCGACAGGTTGCTCGACGTAGAATCCTGATTCTACCCATCACTTGACCGCCCATGCTGCTGCATCCCCAGATCGACCCGATCGCCATCAGCTTCGGCCCGCTGGCCGTGCGCTGGTACGGCCTGATGTACCTGGCCGGCTTCGTCGCCTTCCTGCTGCTCGGCCGCCGCCGCGCGGCCACGCAGGCCTGGCACGGCCTCCGCCCCGCGGCGCTCGACGACCTGCTGTTCTATGGCGTGCTCGGCGTCATCGTCGGCGGCCGCCTCGGCCAGGTGCTGTTCTACGAGCCGGCCTACTACCTCGCCCACCCGCTGGAGGTTTTCGCCGTCTGGAAGGGCGGCATGAGCTTCCACGGCGGCTTCCTCGGCGTGCTGGCGGCGATGGCGCTGTACGCCCGGCGGCACGGCCTCGGCTTCTGGCAGGTGACCGACTTCATCGCGCCGCTGGTACCGATCGGCCTGGGGCTGGGCCGCATCGGCAACTTCATCAATGGCGAGCTGTGGGGACGCGTGGCGTCGCCCGAACTGCCCTGGGCCATGGTGTTCCCCTTCGTCGATGCCTTGCCGCGCCATCCCTCGCAGCTCTACCAGGCGCTCGGCGAGGGCCTGCTGCTGTTCCTGCTGCTGTGGTGGTATTCCGGCCGGCCGCGCCCGCGCGGCACGATATCGGCGCTGTTCCTGGTCGGCTACGGCTGCGCCCGCTGGGTCGGCGAACTGTTCCGCGAGCCCGATCCCGGCATCTTCGGCCACTCCTATCTGGTCAGCATGGGGCAGTGGCTCAGCCTGCCGATGATCGTCGTCGGCGTCATCCTTTTCGTGAAATGGAGGAAGCCAGCATGAAGCGTCCCTTCCAGGTGCTGGGCATCCAGCAGATCGCCATCGGCGGGCTGTCCAAGGACCGCCTGCGCACGCTGTGGGTCGACCAGCTCGGCCTCGAAGTGACCGGCAACTTCGTCTCGGAGCGCGAGAACGTCGACGAGGACATCTGCAGCATGGGCAGCGGCCCCTACACGGTGGAGGTCGACCTCATGCAGCCGCTCGACCCGGAAAAGAAACCCGCCGTGCATGCCACGCCGCTCAACCATGTCGGCCTCTGGATCGACGACCTGACCGCAGCGGTGGCATGGCTGACCGCGCAGGGCGTGCGCTTCGCGCCGGGCGGCATCCGCAAGGGCGCCGCCGGCCACGACATCTGCTTCCTGCATCCCAAGGCCAGCGAGGAATTCCCCATCGGCGGCGAAGGCGTGCTGATCGAGCTGGTGCAGGCGCCGCCGGAAGTGATTGCGGCACTGGGAAAGCGGCAATAAAAAGTCGGCGCTGGCGGGACGGCGTCAGACGAGCGGGCTGAATAGTTCCAGCGGCCAGCGCACCGCGGCGGCCACGGCCAGCGCCACGCCGACCGACAGCGCCACCGAAAAGAACGCCTCGCGCCGGCCGAGCAGCTTGAGCATCATCGCGAAGGTCGACACGCAGGGCACGTAGAAGGTCAGGAAGGCGAGGAAGGTGGCGATCTGCGCGGCATCCAGCAGGCTGCCGATCTCCTGGGTGCCGAGGGCCTGGAACACCATCAGTAGCGAGAGCTCCTTGCGCAGCACGCCGAATAGGATCGGCACGCCGAGCACGACGGGCAGGCCCAGCCACCAGCCGGTGACCGGCGTCAGCGCCAGGTTGATCCAGTCGTCGGCGCCGAAGTGCGCCAGCAGCGCCAGCACGACGCTGCCGGCCACCAGCAGCGGCAGCACCACGGTGACGATGTCGCGGCTGCGCTCCCAGGTGTTGAGCAGCAGCGCGCGCAGGGTGGGCAGGGCGTAGGGCGGGATTTCCTGGATCATGCCCGGCGTGGTTTCCGGATAGCGGCGCTTGAGCAGCTTGCCGATCAGGCTGACGACGATGGGGGCAAGCATGAAGAGGGCGAACACGCCGAAGCCGCCGAGGTATTT
>CAYYHO010000353.1:0-2183 GCA_964471725.1 uncultured Methyloversatilis sp.
GCGAGGCCCGCTTTATCCTCTTGAACGAGCGGCATGTGCTCGATGCGGCCGCCCTGCCGCGCCTGGTCGACCGCTACGCCGCCCTGGCCGGGCCTGCGGCGGGCGAAACTCCCGGGCCGCGCCTGGGCTCGACGCCGCACCAGCAGCAGGCGGCCCGCGCTGCCCTGAGCCTGCCGCCCGGCGGCGCTCCGGTGGTGTTCTGCCCGGGCGCGGAGTTCGGCCCGGCCAAGCGCTGGCCGGCCCATCACTTCGCAAGCCTGGCTCGAAAACTCGGCGCTGACGGGACGGCAATCTGGATCGTCGGTTCGGCAAAGGATGCGGCTTGTGGCGACGAGATAGCCACTCTCGCGCAGGGCGCCGCGCTCAACCTCTGCGGCCGCACCAACCTGGAACAGGCCATCGACCTGATCGCCGGGGCGCGTTGCGTCATCAGCAACGATTCCGGCCTCATGCATGTCGCCGCCGCGTTGAACCGCCCGCTGGTGGCGCTGTACGGCTCCTCCAGCCCGGCCTATACCCCGCCGCTCTCCACGCATGCGACAATCCTCTCGCTGCAACTGGCCTGCAGCCCCTGCTTCAGGCGCGCATGTCCCCTCGGACACCTGGATTGCCTCGAAAAGCTGACCCCCGAACAGGTGCTGGCCGCCATCAACCACTGACATGCCCAAGAAACCGATCTTCACCTCGCCGCAGGAAGCGGAATTCGCCTTTTACGACGCCCTCGAAAAAGGCGATCTCGAGGCGATGATGGCCGTCTGGTCGGAGGACGAGGAGATCATCTGCATCCATCCCGGCGGGCAGCGCCTCGCCGGTTACGCCGTGGTGCGCGAAGGCTGGCGCCACATCTTCGCGGGCGGCAAGCGGCTCAAGGTGCAGTTGCTGGCCCTGTCGACGGTGCATAGCCCCTTCGCCGCCGTGCATAGCGTGATCGAACAGCTCAGCATCGTCGGCGACCGGCAGCTCCCGGCCCCGGTGGTCGCCACCAATGTTTACACCCGGGGCGCCTTCGGCTGGCGCATGATCGTGCATCACGCTTCCCCGGTGCCGCCGGCGAGCATCGGCGACGCACCGCAGACCGTGCATTGAAGCCCCTGCGCGCAACCCCCTACCAGGCGCCGCGCTGGCTGGCCGGCGGCCATGCGCAAACCATCTGGCCGCTGGCGCGCAAGGGTCCGTTGCCGTCTTACCGGCGGGTGCGCGAGGAAACGCCCGATGGCGACTTCATCGACATCGATCATGTGGACAAGCCCCCCGGCGCGCCGCCGGCCACGCCGCTGGTCGTCCTCTTCCACGGCCTCGAGGGCAGCTCGCGCAGCCACTATGCGCGCAGCCTGATGCGCGCCGTCGCGCGGCGCGGCTGGTGCGGCGCGGTAGTGCACTTTCGCGGCTGTTCCGGCGAGCCGAACCGCCTGCCGCGCGCCTACCATTCGGGCGACTCGGCCGAAATCGACTGGGTGCTGCGCCGCCTGCACGCGGCCCAGCCGCAGGCGCCCCTCTGCGTGGCCGGCGTTTCCCTCGGCGGCAACGCCCTGCTCAAGTGGCTGGGCGAGCAGGGTACGGCCGCCCGCTTCGTCGCTGCCGCGGCGGCGGTCTCCGCCCCGCTCGACCTGGCCGCGGCCAACGAGGCGCTGCTGCACGGTTTCAGCCGCATCTACGCGCGCTATTTCCTGCGTTCGCTGATACCGGCAGCGCTGGCCAAGCTGGAGCGCTTTCCCGGCCTTTACGATGCCGCGCGCGTGCGCGCCGCCTATTCGATGCACAGTTTCGACGAGGTCGTCACCGCGCCGCTGCACGGCTTCGCCAGCGCCGACGACTACTACCGGCGCGTCTCCTCACGCCAGTTCCTCGGCGGCATCGCGGCGCCGACGCTGGTCCTCAATGCCCGCAACGACCCCTTCCTGCCCGCCAGCGCGCTGGCCGATGCGACCGAGGTCTCAGCCGCGGTCGTCCTCGAGCAGCCCGCGCAGGGCGGCCATGTCGGCTTTGTCGCTGACGCTTTTCCCGGCGCCCTCGACTGGCTGCCGCGGCGATTAATGGCGCATTTCGACGCGTTCTCCGGCATGCCAGCGGCAAGCGATCGGCAGTAAGATAGGCGCGTCTTTCCACCGCAGGATCGCACCATGAACAGCATCGCCCCGGAAATCTTCAAGGCCTACGACATTCGCGGCATTGTCGGCATGACG
>CAYYHO010000354.1:0-2178 GCA_964471725.1 uncultured Methyloversatilis sp.
CGACGGGCCGGCGATCAGCTTCTTGACCTCGTGCTGGCTCTTGCCGCAGAAGGAGCAGTAGAGCAGCTTTTCGGTGGTGCCTTTCTTGTCCTTGTCCGCCATTGTCACAGTTCCCCTGAATGTCAGCCGGCCGGCAGCGCATCGCTGCGGCTGGAGAGCACCTTGTCCACCAGACCATAGTCCACCGACGCCTGCGCCGACATGAAATTGTCACGATCCGTATCGCGCTCGATGCGCTCGATCGGCTGGCCGGTGTGCTTGGCGAACATCTCGTTGAGGCGCTGCTTCAGGTAGAGAATCTCCTTGGCATGAATCTCGATATCGGAAGCCTGACCCTGGAAGCCGCCCATCGGCTGATGGATCATCAGGCGCGAATTGGGCAGGCAGTAACGCTTGCCCTTGGCGCCGGCCGCGAGCAGGAAGGCGCCCATGGAGGCAGCCTGGCCGATGCAGAGCGTCGATACGTCGGGCTTGATGAACTGCATGGTGTCGTAGATCGCCAGGCCCGCTGTCACCGAACCGCCCGGCGAGTTGATGTAGAGATAGATTTCCTTGTCGGGATTTTCCGATTCGAGGAACAGCAGTTGCGCGACGACCAGGTTGGCCGTCACGTCATTCACCGGGCCGACCAGGAAGATGACGCGCTCCTTGAGCAGGCGCGAATAGATGTCGTAGGCCCGTTCGCCGCGGCCGCTGGTTTCGATCACCATCGGCACCATGCCGAGCGCCTGCGGCTCCATGAAAGCCTGCGCCTCGCTACCGGCGGTCAGTGGATGTTGTTGATAGATTTTGTTTGTCATGTGAACTGGTCGCCGGGAAAACTTCCCCATCATCATGCCGCATTACCCATCAACTCGTCAAAAGCGGCATCCTTGACGGTCACCTGGGTATGGGCGAGAACCCAGTCGACCACCTTGTTTTCCATCGCCAGCGCCTCCGCTTCCTGCAGGCGCTGCGGCTGGCTGTAATACCAGCGCACCACCTCCTGCGGATCCTCGAAGGTGGCGGCGAAATCATCGACCACGGCGCGCACGTCGGCAGGTTGCACATGGAGGTCCTTGTCCTTCACCAGTTCGGCGACGATCAGGCCAAGCCGCACGCGCTTGGCGGCCTGATCGGTGAACCAGCTGGCATTCACCGGGATGTTCTTCATCTCGGCGCCGCGGCTTTCGAGGTCGCGCCGGGCATTGTCGGCCATCTGCTGCGCCTCGGCATCGACCATCGCGGCTGGCACGTCGATCGGGTTGGTTTCCAGCAGGGCGCTCATGGCCTGCTCCTTGATGCGGCCGCGCAGGCGCTTGGCGACCTCACGCTCCAGGTTCGCGCGCACTTCGGCGCGCATCTTGTCGATGTTGCCATCGGCAATCCCCAGCGCACGGGCGAAATCGGCATCGACCGCCGGCAACCGGGGGGCTTCGACAGTCTTCAGCTTGACGGTGAATTGCACCGTGTTGCCGGCCAGGTCGATGGAGTGGTAATCCTTCGGGAAGGTCGCGTCGAAAACCTTTTCCTCGCCGGCCGTCATGCCTTCCAGAGCATTCTCGAAGTCCGGGATCATCATGCCGCCGCCCGCCATCACGGCGTAATCGGTGGCGGCCCCGCCTTCGAACGGTTTGCCGTCGCGGCGACCGGTGAAGTCGATCACCAGGCGATCGCCCTTCGCCGCGGCACGATCGGCGGCAGCATAGGTGGTGCGCTGCTTGCGCAGCACCTCGATGGTCTTCTCGACCTCGGCATCGCCGACCGTCAGGGCGGGCTTTTCGATTGTGCGCGCGGAGATGTCGGCGATCTTGAAATCGGGGAACACCTCGAAGATGGCGGTGAACTCCATCCGGCCTTCGCTCGCGGCCTTCTTCGGCTCGACGCGCGGCTGGCCGGCGATGCGCAGGTTCTGCGCGCGCACAGCCTCGCCAAAAACCTTGTCGATGGCGGCGCCGATGGCCTCCGATTGCGCCTCGCGGCCGTACATCTGCGCCACCATCTTCATCGGCACCTTGCCGGGACGGAAACCGGCCAACTTGGCTTTTTTCGCCAGGCGCTTGAGTTGCTGTTCGACCTCGCGTTCGATCTCGGTCATCGCCACGGACAGTTCGAGGCGACGCTCCAGCGGATTGGGCTTGGCATCCCCTTCGAATCCGACTCGTTCGACAGCGTGGTCTCGACCTTTCCCAGCGAGTA
>CAYYHO010000355.1:0-750 GCA_964471725.1 uncultured Methyloversatilis sp.
CCGACGTGGTGTTCAGCTTCGGCGGCATCGGCGTGACGCCCGACGATCACACGCGGCAGGCCGCGGCGCTCGCCGCCGGCGTGCCGCTGGCACTGAATCCCGAGGCGGAGCGCGAGATCCGCGCGCGCATGGCCGAACTGGGCCAGCCGGTGACCCCGGCGCGCCTGGAACTCGGCACCGTGCCGCAGGGCAGCCGCATCATTCCGAATCCGTTCAACCGCATTCCCGGTTTTTCCTTCGGCGACCATCATTTCCTGCCCGGCTTTCCGCAGATGGCCTGGCCGATGGCCGAGTGGGTGCTGGACACCTACTATCGCGACGACTTCCGCCAGGAAGTGGAAAGCGAGGCATCGATGCTGGTCTGGGAGGGCCTCGAAGGCGTCATGCTCGACCTGATGCACCAGGTCGAGACCGATTTTCCCGGCATCACGGTGTTCAGCCTGCCGACCCTGGGCAGCCCCACGGTCCGCCACCACGTCGAACTCGGCGTGCGCGGCATGCCGGCACTGGTGGCGCCGGCCTTCGCCGCCCTGCAGGCGGGGGTGATCGCGCTCGGCTACAACTGCGAGGAAAAGAAGTAGCGCAGTGCATCGCTGCCATCTGGGCAGCAAAAAAAAGCCCCGACCTGAGGTCGGGGCTGAAACGGTTCCGTTGCGGAACCGGAGGAGGAGACGTTAACTCTTTATCGGCTCGATGGCGGCCGAATTAAGCAGCCTTCTTGGCCTTGGCGGCGGTGGCGCCGACAGCCTT
>CAYYHO010000355.1:795-2177 GCA_964471725.1 uncultured Methyloversatilis sp.
AACCTGCTTGGCGGCCTTGTTCATGGTCTCGTAGGCGGAGTTGGCGGCGGCGATGGCCGACTTGACTGCCGCGACGGCGACGTCGGAACCGGCGGGAGCGCCCTTCACGGCCTTGTCGAGGGCGGAAGCGACATTTTTGTTCATCTCGACGTACTGGCTGTCGAAGATCTTGGACAGTTCGCCCTGGGTCTGGGTGGCGATTTCATAGACGCTGCGCGAATAGGCGATGGCCTTCTCGAAAGCCGGCTGGGCCAGCGCGGCCTGCGCGTTCATCAGGTCCTGGGCGTCCTTGACGGCCAGCAGGGACTTGGCGTTGTTGACGCTATCCTCCAGCAGCGTGCGGGCTGCATTGAGGTTCAGGGCAGCGAGTCGCTCGGCGCTGGCGAACGCGGTGTTGGCGATGGTCAGCATGATTTCAACGTTGGCTTTGTTGGCGCTGGCGAATTGTTCGGGGGTCGTGTACATGGCGATCTCCTAAGTGAAGGTTCTTGGTTGGTCTCTGTTCGTTGCAGCCTCGGATGCCTCATGTTGCAGTGCATCATGAGACAAATTATAGGGGCGCAAGAGACGAAGTCAAGGACTTTTTGTGCGGCGCAACAAAAATAGCCATAAATAATTTAATATATAAACTAATCAATGAGTTAGTGTTCGAATGCCAAGCTGCCGACGGAGCAATTGTTAAATGTGCGCCGCGATGCTGCAATGCGGGTCCGGGGAGAGTCTAGCGCTGTTTGAAGGCGGCGGGGCGCTTTTCGACGAAGGCGCCCATGCCTTCCTTCTGGTCCTCGAGCGCGAAGTTGGCGTGGAAACTGCGCCGCTCGAACAATAGTCCCTCGGCGAGCGAGGATTCGTAGGCGCGGTTGACGGCTTCCTTGACCATCATGGCGACGGGTTGCGAATGGGCGGCGATGGCCTCCGCCGTTGCCAGGGCTTCGTCAAGCAGCTTTTCGTTGGGAACGACGCGGGCGACGAGGCCGCTGCGCTCGGCCTCGGCGGCATCCATCATGCGGCCGGTCAGGCACATTTCCATCGCCTTGGCCTTGCCGATGGCACGCGGCAGCCGCTGGGTGCCGCCGAAGCCGGGCAGGATGCCGAGCTTGATCTCGGGTTGCCCGAAGCGGGCGTTCTCGGCGGCGATGATGAAATCGCACATCATCGCCAGCTCGCAGCCGCCGCCGAG
The DNA here is from genome assembly GCA_964471725.1 of uncultured Methyloversatilis sp. GTDB lineage: Bacteria > Pseudomonadota > Gammaproteobacteria > Burkholderiales > Rhodocyclaceae > Sulfuricystis. The sequence continues at coordinate 1,976 of CAYYHO010000355.1, forward strand.
GGCGAAGCCCGCCACCGCGGCAATCACCGGCTTGCGGCAATGGGCGAGGCGTTCCCAGTTGCGGCTGATGAAATTCGCCCGGTAGGTGTCGATGTAATGCCAGTCCTTCATGGCCGCGATGTCGGCGCCGGCGGCGAAGGCCTTGGCTGAACCGGTGACGACGATGCAGCCGATGCCGTCGTCGGCCTCGAAGGCATCGAGC
>CAYYHO010000356.1:0-2169 GCA_964471725.1 uncultured Methyloversatilis sp.
CCCCGGCCAACACCCGCTCCGAGTTGACCGTGCCGCTCGTTTTCAGCGGGCAGGTGCTGGGCATTTTGGATGTGCAGTCGGACCAGTTGAACGCCTTCACCGAACAGGACAAACTCATCATCGAGACCCTCGGTGATTCGATTGCGGCAGCTATCCGCAACGCCGATTTGTACCGCTCCGAGCAGTGGCGGCGGCAGGTGGGCGACAGCCTGCGCGAAGTGGCGGTGCTGCTCTCGGCCAATGCCAGCCTCGAACAGGTGCTGGACGCCATCCTGACCGAACTGGAGCGCAACCTGCCCTCCGATATTTCCGCCATCTGGCTGCTTGATGAAGAAAACATTTACTGCGCTGCCGTGCATGGCGCGCGCGCCAGCGACCTGGAACAAACCCGCCAGGACTACGCCGAATCCGATACCATGCTGGCGGTGGCCCTGCTTGCGCGCCAGCCCTTCGTCCGCAAGCCAAGCGACCCCAGCGGCCCATCCGCGCTTTCGGCAGGCTTCGACTCCGACCATTCAGCCATCGCCGTGCCGCTGCGCGTCGGCGACCAATCGGTCGGCATCCTGACCCTGGCGCACCATACCCCCGGCCGCTACGGCCACGAAGCCCAGGCCATGACCACCACCTTTGCCAGTTACGCCGCCGTCGCCATCGAAAACGCCCGGTTGTATGACGCCGCCCAGGAGCAGGCCTACGCTTCGGCGGCCCTGTTACAGGTCGCCCAGGCAGTTGTCAGCCTGTCCGAGTTGGATGACATCCTCAGCACCATCGTCCGCATCATGCCCATCCTGGTTGGGGTGGAGCGTTCGGCCATCTACACCTGCAACGCCGAAACCGGCCTGCTGCGCCCGGCCCAGGCTTACGGTATCCCCGAGGAATTCCGCCCGCTGGTCTGGAGGATGCTCCAGTGGGATGAGTTCCCCCTGCTGGCGGCGGCCCTCGAAAGCGGCGAAATGGCGATGTGCGCGGAAGCCCATCGCGGCCCAGAATCCTGGTTCGAAATCCAGCCCTGCCTGCCCCACGAAGTCGAAGAATTGACCTACAGCGAAGAGCGCCTGCTGATTGCGCTCCCGCTGATAGTCAAAGGCGAAATCTTTGGCGTCATGCTGGCCGAAGAAGCCACCGGCGGACGGCGCTTCCGCGCCCGGCGGCTGGAGATTTTGAACGGTATTGCCCAGCAGGTGGCGCTTTCCATCCAGAACGACCTGTTCCAGCGCGAAATGGTGGCCCGCGAACGCCTGGAGACCGAAGTGCAGCTGGCGCGCCAAATCCAGCAGACTTTCATCCCCAAAACCCTGCCCGACCTGCCGCGCTGGGATTTGGCGGCGCGCTGGCGCACAGCCCGCCAGGTGGGCGGCGATTTTTACGACGTTTTCGAACTGCCGGATGGCAAACTGGGGCTGTTTATTGCGGATGTGGCCGACAAGGGCGTCCCGGCGGCGATGTTCATGGCCCTCACCCGCACGCTGGTACGCGCCGCCGTTTCGCAGACCGGTTCGCCCGCGGAAGCGCTGCGCCAGGTCAATGACCTGCTCTATCCCGACGCGGAGCAGGGCATGTTCGTCACGGCGGTCTATGGCGTGCTGGATTCACAGACCGGGCGCTTCACCTACGCCAACGCCGGCCACAACCCGCCGCTCTGGATTAAATATCCGCTCGCCAACCCCGTCCCCGACATCGAACGCCTGACCCGCACCGGCATGGCCCTGGGAGTCGATACCGGCGTCGAGATGGGCCAGGCCAATATCGACCTGGCGCCCGGCGATGTCCTGTTGTTCTATACCGATGGCATCACCGAGGCCTTCTCCCCCACCGAGGAGATTTTCGGCGAAGACCGCCTGTACACCGTGCTGAATTACCTGACCCCCTCCTCAGCCTCCGATGTGCTCGAAGCGGTCGATACCGCCGTCGCCAATTTCACCGCCGACGCGCCCGTTTCCGACGACATCACGCTGATTGTGGTCAAACGGGGCGGCTGATTTTCCTAAGAAAGAAACATGCGACTCAACCACGATTTCTTCGCCGGGGCGCGCGCCGCCCTCCCCATCCTGCTCGGCGTCGTGCCATTTGCCATGATTTCGGGCGCAGCCGCCGTTAGCGTCGGTCTCACGCCCTTCGAGGCCGTTGGCATGTCGCTCATCATCTTTGCCGGGGCCTCGCAACTGGTCG
>CAYYHO010000357.1:0-2152 GCA_964471725.1 uncultured Methyloversatilis sp.
ATCGCCCGCGTGCACAACGAAGTGGAAGGCATCCTGCCGACCGCGCCCAGCGCTGCCGGTGGCGGACGCGACGCCGAATTGAGCTGAGCAGCCCATCGATGAGCGTTGATCCACGCACCCTGGGATGGTTGTCACGCGCGCTCACCCACGAGATGGGCGCCGTGCAGCAGTATCTGGCCCAGAGCGTGCTGGCGCGCTTGTGGGGAGATGAGACATTGGCCCGACACCTGCACCATGAAGCGATCGAGGAACTGGAGCATGCCGCACGCCTGATGGAGAGGCAGATCATGCTTGGCGTTGCGCCATCGGCCGGCAACCTGCCGCCGGCGCGCCTCAGCCGCAGCGTGGGAGACCTGCTGGCGGCGGATCGCGTACTCGAGGCAGATGCCGTGCGTCTGTACCGCGAGGCGCTCGCTCATGCCCAGCGCATGCGCGACCCGGATAGCGCCGCCTTGCTGGAAGGCATACTGGGAGACGAACTTGCGCATGTGCGCAGCCTGGACGAGATGATGAGCAAGGGGGCGAACCATGCCTGAATTGCCGGAAGGATGGGAAGCCCGCGGCAAGCCGCCGACCCTGTTCCGCCGCTTCGAGTTCGAGCGCTACAGTGCGACGCGCGATTTCCTCGACGCACTGGCTGCATTGTCGGAAGAAGTGGGCATGCATCCGCAAAATATCAACTTCGGTTCCACCTACGTCAATGTCACGCTGGAAGGAGCGGCGGGCGGCGCGCCAGGGGAGCAGGAACTGACGCTGGCGGCACGCATCAATGCCCTGAGCCGGCCATCCGGTCACTAGGATGAAACAGCCCCCACGCTCGCTATGCTCGCTGCCCCCCAAGGGGGCGCGTCAGTGGCTACGGGCGGCCGGGCGCCACTGACATGGCCACGCATGTCACGGCAATCATCAACCAGAAGGGTGGTACGGGAAAAACCACGCTGGCGATGAATCTGGCTGCGGGACTGGCGCAGCGCGGCGACACCGTCGTGATCGACCTGGATCCGCAAGGGTCGTCGTTGCAATGGGCCAGTGCGGGCAGCGCTCCGTTTCCCGCCACGGTCAAGAAAATCACTGGCAAGTGGGATGCCCGCACGCTGCACCAGAATTACCGCAGCTATCGCCACATGGTGCTGGATTGTCCGCCGTCCATCGACAGTCATGCCTCGCTGCAAGCATTGCGGGCCTGCGACGTGGCCCTGATCCCGGTGTTGCCGTCACCGATCGACCTGTGGGCCAGTTTGCGCCTGCCCCAGGAGATCGAAGAGGCGAGAAAGGCCAATCCCCGGCTCAAGGCATTATTGCTGCTGAACCAGCTGGAGCCGAAAAGTGCCATATCCGCAGCCATGCACGAAGCGCTGGAGGAATTCGGCATGCCGGTCCTGGCTGCCACCATGCGGCGGCGCGCCGCCTACCGGGGCGCCGCGCTCGAAGGTGTGTCGGTCTATCAGTTGGGCAGCCGCGGCACCGCAGCTGCCAGCGAAATCGAAGCCATTATCGAAGAGGTGATCGGATCATGACCAAGATGAAAGACAAGCTCTCTGCCAGTGTGCGCATGGCCAAGGCCAGCCAGAAAACCCCGGCGCAATCTTCTGGCGGGAAGCCGGCGCCCGTTAAAACCGTTGCAGCCAAACCGGCGGCGCCCAAACCTGCCGCCAGACCGCCCGTTGCCACGGCCGCCAGCCGCAAGGCACAGGGGAATGAAGTGCCGGTGCGCAGCGAAGCCATGTTTCCTGCGCGCGTCTGGCCCGATTAAAGGCCCGACTGACCGCAATCAACCAGGTGACCCACCATGCCTAACGACTCTTACCTGCGAACCTATTCGCCGCGCCAGCAAGCCATGGCGCGCTCGGCCGCGCAGCAGAATGTTGCTGCTGCCCGCCCTGCCTCGACTGTTTCGAACACGGCTGCGGCCGACCTGCTGACGCCCTACCGGGTGGAGCAGGAGCCTTACTATCGCGCCGTCGCCGACGAGATCGAGCTATACGAGGCTGCCTATTCCGTGCGCATGCCGATGATGCTCAAGGGCCCGACCGGCTGCGGCAAGACGCGCTTCGTCGAATACATGGCGTGGAAACTGCAAAAGCCCTTGATCACCGTCGCCTGCAACGAGGACATGACCGCCTCCGACCTGGTCGGCCGTTTCCTGCTCGAC
>CAYYHO010000358.1:0-605 GCA_964471725.1 uncultured Methyloversatilis sp.
TTGTTCGAGAAACACAAAACGCAAATCGAGGCGTACGAGTCGCTGTGTCACGAAATCGGTGTTGAACCCGCACACGTTGCACACGCGTGGTTGTTACAACAACCGGGCATCACTGCGCCGATCCTGGGTCCGCGCACCGTCGAGCAACTCGAACACAGCGTCAAATCGGCTGACGTGAAATTGTCCGACGATGTACTGGCAAAACTCGATGCGATTTGGACCGGTCCCGGCGAAGCGCCCGAAGCGTATGCGTGGTGACAAATGATCGTGCGCAATTTTCTCGATGCGCCGGGCAAAGTGCAATCGATTCACGATGGCGTGGGTGTCGGCAAAAACGCGCGCGTGTTCGACCAGAATGATTTCGATACGCCGCTCAAGTTCATCAACTATGTCGAACTGGAATCTGGGGCGACGATTGGCGCGCATCGGCACGGACAGAATGAGGAAGTGTACGTCGTACTGTCAGGCACCGGTGTGATGATTACAAACGGCGAACGCCGCGCCGTGAAAACGGGCGACATTATTTTGAACAAGCCGAACTGGGAACACGGGATCGAGAACACAGGGGCAGGAATTTTGGCTTTGTTTGTGTTTGAGGTGGATAA
>CAYYHO010000358.1:615-2140 GCA_964471725.1 uncultured Methyloversatilis sp.
TCAAAACCCTTGATTCGCAATTCACAAGAGGTGAACAATGAGCGTTGGAAGAAAATGGAAATTGGAATTGATTGATTCGCATGACCCAGTCACGGGCGCGCGCGTGCGCCAGTTGACAAATTACATGGGGCACAGCAATCACTTTTATTTCACATATCCGTGTTGGTACGACAATGGGCGCAAAATGGTGATTGCCTCCGACCGCGAAAATCGCACCAACTTTTTCGGCGTGGATTTGCAGAGCGGTGAACTCGCGCAACTCACCGACCTCGATCCAGTGCAAGGAAACATTGGCGCGCAATCGATGACGATGAATCCGGTTCGCGATGAAATCTTTTTCTATCAGGGCAAAACTGTGTTCGCGCTCGATCTCAAGACACTTGAACGGCGACCGCTCTTTACGATTCCGCAAGGTTACACGCCGCAGTCCGCCAACGCAACCGCCGATGGAAAATATCTCATCACGGGCTATACCCAGGATTTATCCGACCGATTCAACGTTGACCTGGGCCACGGTTACGTCGGCTTTCACGAGATTTGGGCGGCGCACCCTCACTGCGCGATTGTCCGCATTTCGTTGGAGACGGGCAAATCGGCAATGGTCTTTGAAGACAAGTGCTGGCTCGGTCACTTGAACACCTCGACCAAATTGCCGCACATCATGACGTTTTGCCACGAAGGACCCTGGGACAAGGTGGACAATCGCATCTGGGGTTTGGATTTACAGACAGGCAAAACATGGAAGATTCGTGCGACTGCGCCCGGCGAAAGAGTCGGGCACGAGTACTGGATGGATGATGGCGAACACATTGGCTATCACGGATACATTGCGGACGGCACGATTTATGGCTCGATTCGCTACGACAATAGCGATCGAGTCGAAGCCCCGTTCGAATTTCATTCGTGGCACTTTCATAGTTTCCGACTTGATTACGTCGTTGGAGATGGCGATGCGCAAAATCCGTACCTGCTCTTGTGGCGGATGAAGGACGGCAAGTTCGAAGGACCGAAAGCGTTGGTCTGGCATCGCGCTTCGTTCCACACGCAACGCCAACATGTTCATCCGTGTTTCAGCGCGGACGGCAAACAAATCGTTTATACGGCTGATCCGCAAGGGTACGGGCAAGTGTTCATCGTGGACATTCCTGATTGGGACAAGTTGCCTGACCGCCATTCGATTCCAGAGAGGTCAATATGAGTATCGTCGAACTGCACAAGAAAGGACTCGCCAGATTTCTTGTCGGTGCAAATGTCGATCCGCAAAAGTTGAGTATTCACATTTCCGAGGTCGAGCCAGGCAATCGTTCGCACGGGGCGCACACACATACGGGCGTCGAAGCATTTTATATTTTTGAAGGCCAAGTGACGGTTCAAGTGCAGGGCGAATATTTTCCGCTGAATGTAAACGAATCGATGGTGATCGATGCGACGGTACCGCATGGCATTTTCAACCGCGGCGCAACGCGAACCAAGTACATGGTCATTATCGCAAAATAAAACTCAATGGGACGCGGACAAGCGCGGA
>CAYYHO010000359.1:0-2135 GCA_964471725.1 uncultured Methyloversatilis sp.
AGAACGATGCCTACCCGGCCCTCGACATGGCGGGCCTGCAGCGCGTCACCTACTCGGCTTACGTGCGTGTCATCCCGGTGCGCTGCCTGGGTTCGGTGAACACCGTTTGGATCACCGATGCGCTGGGCTCGGGCTACGACGGCGTGATGATGATGGGCTGCCAGAAGGGCGAGAACTACCAGTGCCACTTCGTCAAGGGCTCGGAAATGGCCTACTACCGTCTGAGCAAGATCGGCGACACCCTGAAAGGCATGGGGCTTGAGCCGGAACGCATGCAGACCTACGAAATCGCCATTACCGACAGTACGCGCGTCGCCAAGCTGATCGACGAATATGTCGCGCAACTCGACGAAATGGGCCCATCGCCAATGAAGGGCTTCGGCTAAAAGGAGACAAAGACAATGAGCGAAGCACTCAGCCAAGCAAATAATCAGGCCATCGCCCGCTACAAGAACAACTTCCTGAAGGAAGTCGAGGCTACCGTCGAGGAAGGCCACTGGGTCAAGATGTGCATGCAGTGCGGCGTCTGCGCCGGCTCCTGCCCGTTCGGGCCGCACTGGGAACACTCGCCACAGAAAATCTTCATGATGATCCGCGCCGGCAAGCGCGACGAGGTCCTCAAGTCCGATGCGATGTGGATGTGCACCTCCTGCTACAACTGCATGGTGCGCTGCCCGCGCAAGCTGCCGATCACCCACATCATGCACGGTCTGGCCAACTATTCCTACCGCCTCGGCCTGTCCCCCAAGGGCCAGCCGAACCAGACCATCGCCAAGCTGTTCTGGGACAGCGCCCTCAAGTACGGGCGCGTCAACGAGCTCAAGTTCTCCCTGGCGATGTATTTCAAGGATGGCATCGGCCAAGGCATCAAGAACGCCCTGGCCATGCAGAGCGTCGGCCTGGGCCTGGTGAAAGCCGGGCGCCTCAACCCGATGGAAATCATCAAGGGCCACACCTGCAAGGACACCAGCGGGATCCACAAAATGATTGCCAAGGCGCGCGAGATAGAAGATCGCCGCCGCGGTTTAGCTTGACGGAGAGCCTGACATATGACGAAGAAACAATACGCGTTCTACCCCGGTTGCTCCTCGCAAAAAGGTGCGTCGGCGGCGAACTACATCACTTCCTTCGGCGTGGTCTGCAACAAGCTCGACATCCAGCTGAACGAGATTCCCGACTGGAACTGCTGCGCAGCCTCGATTGGCTATGCCGAGGGCGGCGAACTGCCGCGCATCGTCATGGGCGCCCGCAACCTGGCCCTGAGCGACCAGCACCTGCCCGGCCAGGACATCGTTTCGGGATGCCCCGCCTGCTGGCTGGCCAACCGGGAAGCCACCGAGCGCCTGCAGCACTCGCCCAGCCTGATGGCAGAAGCCAATGAAGCCCTCAAGGAAGTTTCCCTCAACCTCCGCAGCGACTACAACACCAAGTCGCGCCACTTCACCGAAGTGCTGATCGAGGACATCGGCTACGCAGGCATGAAGGCCCCGGTCGTCAAGCCGCTCGACGGCGTCAAGATCGCCGGCTACGTCGGCTGCCAGGCCAACCGTCCCTACGGCATTGCCGGCGAATCCTTCGAGAACCCGCAGTATCTCGACAAGATGATCGAGACGGTCGGCGCCGAAGCCGTGCCCTACGACCAGAAAGTCACCTGCTGCGGCGGCGCGCTGGCCTTCTCCGAGCCGGACAAGGCACAAGCGCTGATCCAGAACATCGTCGGCTCGGCCTACGATCACGGCGCCGACTTGATCGTTACGCCTTGCCCGCTGTGCCAGGCTAACGTCGAGATCTACCAGTCGGAGATCAACAAGAAAAAGGGCACCAAGTTCAACATGCCGGTGGTCTACTATACTCAGTTGCTGAACGTGGCCTATGGCGGTTCGATCAAGGAAGCCGGACTTGACGGCCAGTTGATCCGCGCCGAGAAACTTGAAAAGATCGCCGGCAAGTAAGCAATAGGATGCTTCAAAGGGGTTAGCGGCCGGCGGATAGCCGGCCGTTTTTTTCCGCGGAACAGGTCCCGGCAAGCCATCGGCGCACGCGCCTTGCCGCCGCTCTTTTGCTATACTGCGCCGCCATCGGGCCGATAGCTCAGCTGGGAGAGCGCCGCGTTCGCAATGCGGAGGTCGTGAGTT
>CAYYHO010000360.1:0-2134 GCA_964471725.1 uncultured Methyloversatilis sp.
GGTTCTCTTTTGATCTTGTTAACACAAGTTGGAGTTCCTTTATCGACGAAGGATAGTCTCTGTTCTGCAGGAACGCCTCGCCCAATAGATAATGGGAGAACGGAAGGAGCGGAGAATCTTTGACCAGAGCTTTATAGGATTGGATCGTTTCAATTGCCTCTTGATAATTGCCGATTCGATAATCACAGAAGCCGATCTTCCACAACACCTCTGTGGCGATGGCATCCTGTTTAAAACGTTCATTGAAAGCCCGATAGGCGCTTTTGGCGTCATCGAACTTCCCCTGCTTCAAATAGGTTTCGCCAAGCCAGAGAGAGCCATATTTAGAGAAAAGTGAGGAAGCGGACTTTTGGCTACCCCCTAATGGTTTAAAATATCTCATCGCCTCATCTAATCGGTTCTGTTTACAAGACAGGATTCCCAGCAAGAGATGGGAGGCTTGAATCAGCTCGTTGTTTTTCGAGGTCAGAGGAACTTTTTTAAGATAGGACTCGGCTTGAGAAGGCCGATTTGCCACAAAGTCGATCAATCCGAGGTAATAGTAAACCTGGTCCATCGCTTCAAATTTGGGGTATCGGTTGAGAAGAGTGACAAAATATCTTCTTGCGCCTTCGTTATTTCCAAGGGAGAGTTCAATATCGGCTAACCAGAAAAGAATGTTTTCCGTATAGTCAAATGCCCTGTTCTCGTTAACGATCTTTAAAAATAATGAACGGGCTTCTTTCAGTTTTTCTTTGTGATAAAGCGTTTTAGCCAAAAGATAACAGACATCGTATAATTTGGGATGTTCGGGGTGATCACGAAGGAATTGGGAGAATTGTTTCTCAGCGATGTCAAAAAACCCGTCGTTGAATGCGCCAGCCCCAACCCTGATCAGCTCTTCATCCTCGCCGAAGGGCCTTGCGAAGGCGGCCGGGTTGGGGAAAGCGTTCAAAAAGAAAAAAGCAAAAAACGTATAAAGCAGTAAGATAGTTTTATGGAAACTACGAGCACGAAAGGCTTCGTCATTCCTGCGCAGGCTCGGATTCGAGTCGCAACGACACGAATCCAGACTATTTGAATCGTCAAAATTCACTGGGTTCCCGTTTTCACGGGAACGACTTTTTCCGATCTCACGATAAATCATTATTCTTTTCACCACTGCAGTCCGGCTTTGTTTTATCTTCGAGAAGGTCCAAGTCCTCAGGAGTATTAATGTTGATAAAAGATTTCTTCATTCGATCTAAATTGATAAATTCAGGTTCTTCAATAATTTTTATCCTGACGAGGGGATAAAAATCAATAATTTTGTATTTTCCATAGTCCATAAGTTCTTTGATGGGTTTTAAACAACTTTTAGAATAGACGGCGTGCAGGGGCTGTAAACCATCCTCTGTCCTGGGTACAATCGCATCATATCCATCGGCCCGTTCAACGAGATACCGGATGATGGATTCCTTCAGGAAAGGCATGTCGCAGGCAACACAAAAAGAGTATGGATAAGATGAGAGGAAGAGACCGGTGTATAATCCTCCGAGAGCGCCATGATTGACAATAAGATCGTTTACTATTTTTGCCTCAAAACCCGCATAGGATTCTTTCTGGTTTGTGACGATGATAATTTCATTAAAACATTTTTCAAAAATATCATAAATTCTTTGAATGATTGGGATGCCATTGATTTTAATGAAGGCTTTATCTCTGCCCATTCGAGCGCTTTTGCCTCCCGACAGGATGATTCCCGTCAAACCATATCTTTCTTCCAAACGACCCATCAGCAATGTCTGATAAGATATATTATGTAAACTTTAAGATTCGAGCCTGAAAAACTTCTTCCAGCCTTCCCCTTCTTTCTCCTTTTTGGCGCTTACCTCTTCGAATTCTCGAAGAATCTCCTCCTGCCTTTTGGTCAAATTCTTAGGCGTTTTAACAAATATTTGAACGACAAAGTCGCCTCTGCCATATCCTCTTAATTTTGGAAATCCTTCTCCTTTGAGTTTTAAGATTTCCCCGTTTTCCGTTCCTTTTGGAATTGAAAGATTCCTTTTGCCATTCAAGGTTGGAATTTCAATCTCTGTCCCTAATGCGGCTTGCGGAAAACTGATGGGTACCTGACAAACAATATCGTCGCCATCCCTGACGAAGAATTCATGGG
>CAYYHO010000361.1:0-2128 GCA_964471725.1 uncultured Methyloversatilis sp.
CCAAGCTGATGGTGAAGAACAACAATTAAGCTATTAGCCGTTCGTCGAGCCATTCGATCCAGTGCTTGACGGGGATTTTGCTCCCTGACTGCAGGTGGGCGATGCAGCCGATGTTGGCGCTGGCGATGCCGGCGGGCTGACCAGCCGTGAGGGCGGCGAGCTTGTTGTCGCGCAGGCGGCCTGAGAGTTCCGGCTGCACAATCGAATAGGTGCCCGCCGAACCGCAGCACAGGTGGCTGTCGGCCACCGGCGTCAGGCCGAAGCCGGCGGCGCCGAGCAGCGCCTCGATGACGCCACGGATCTTGAGGCCGTGCTGCAGCGTGCAGGGCGTGTGAAAGGCCAGCGCCATCGGCGGTACGGGCGGCAGGGCGGCGAGCAACTCGCCCAGCCGCGCCTGCTCCGCCGCGACGATCTCGCTGACGTCGCGGGTCAGGGCGGCGACGCGCTGCGCTTTTTCCGCGTAGGCCGGGTCGTCCTGCAGCAGGTGGCCGTAATCCTTGACCTGCACGCCGCAGCCGGAAGCGGTCATGACGATCGCCTCGACCCCGGCTTCGAGCAGCGGCCACCAGGCATCGACGTTGCGGCGCGCGTTGGCGCGCGCGCCTGCCGCATCGCCGAGATGCAGGCGCACCGCGCCGCAGCAGCCGGCCTGCGGCGCCGTCTCGAGGGCGATGCCGAGGCGCGCCAGCACGCGCTGGGCGGCGCCATTGATGTTCGGGTACATCGCCGGCTGCGCGCAGCCGTCCAGCACCAGCATGCGCCGCGCCGACCCCACCGCCAGCGGCGCGCCGGCCGACGACAGCGGCGGCACCTTGGCCTTCAGCACGCCGGGCAGCAGCGGCCGCACCATCTGGCCGAGCTTCATGGCCGTGCCGAACAGCGCCGGGCGCGGCAGGGTCTCGCGCAGCGCGCCGCGCAGCAGGGCATCCATGCCGCTGCGCGGCACGCGCTGCTCGACCACCTCGCGGCCGATGTCGAGCAGCCGCGAGTAATGCACGCCGGAGGGGCAGGTCGACTCGCAGGAGCGGCAGGTCAGGCAGCGGTCGAGGTGCAGGCGCGTGCGCGCCGTCGGCGCGACGCCTTCGAGCACCTGCTTGATCAGGTAGATGCGGCCGCGCGGGCCGTCGAGCTCGTCGCCGAGCAGCTGGTAGGTCGGGCAGGTCGCCGTGCAGAAGCCGCAATGCACGCACTTGCGCAGGATCGCCTCGGCCTCGCGGCCGGCTTCGGCGTGGCGGACGAAATCGGCGAGATGGGTTTCCATGGCCCCGACTATACCGAGCCGCAACGGCCCTGGCCGCCGTTGTAGATCAGGCCGCCGAGCTGGCGATACGTGAGCAGCACGGCCACGGCCTCGGCGCGCAGCACGCCCTCGACGACCTCGACGCCGCGGCGGCGCAATTCCCCCACCCAGTCCGCGGGCTTCGGTCCCTCGTCGAAGCCGATCGCCTCGGCGTCGGCCCCGGTCGCCGCGCAGGCCAGGCGCCGCACGCCCGACCAGGCGATCGCGCCCAGGCACATCGCGCAGGGCTCGCAACTGCCGACCAGCTCGACGGCCGGCAGGCCTTCGGCGCCGAGATCGTGACCGCCGCAGGCCTGCTGCGCGAGACTCAGGGCCAGCACTTCGGCATGGGCGGCCGAGCAGTTGCTGGCGACGACCAGGTTGGTCGCCGCCGCGACCAGCCGGCCGCTCGCCATCTCGAACACCGCCGCCGCGAACGGCCCGCCGCTGCGCGTCTCGACATTGCGCCGCGACAGCTCGACGACGAAGGCCATGCGTGCCTCGGCCGATGCCAGGGGCCGGCAGGCGGCAGAAGCCACGGAGAGCCACGGCGGCAGCTCGACATGCAATACAGCTTCCATGGCGTCGATTATCGCCCTCTTTTTCGATAATAATGGGCCAGCAAACAAGGAAGCCTCGCCATGGCCGACATTCCCGCCCTGACCCAGCCCCGCACGCCGGACCGCGAGTTCCTGGACGAGTTCATCAATGACCTGGCTGACCACGTGCCGCGCATCGAGCGCGACATCGGCCGTCTGAAAGCCGCACCCGACGACAAAGCGCTGATCGCGGATCTCTTCCGCGCGCTGCACACGATCAAGGGCGACGCGGCGCTGTGCCGAATCGACG
>CAYYHO010000362.1:0-2123 GCA_964471725.1 uncultured Methyloversatilis sp.
GCATGCTCGACCAGGCCCTTGAGCGGCGCGAAGCCGGTGCCGCCGGCGACGAGGATGATCGGCTTGTCGGAGTCCTCGCGCAGGTAGAAGCTGCCGAGCGGCCCCTCGATGCGCAGGATGTCGCGCTCTTTCATCTCGTGGAAGACGTGATCGGTGAAGTTGCCGCCGGGAACGTGGCGCACGTGCAGTTCGAGCAGGTCGTCGGCGTGCGGCGGGCTGGCGAGCGAGAAGGCGCGGCGCTGGCCGTCCTTGAGCAGGAATTCGATGTACTGGCCGGCGAGGAACTGCAGGCGCTCGTTGGCCGGCAGCTTGAGGCGGATGATCATGACGTCGGGCGCGGCGCGCTCGAGCTGCTGCACCCGGCAGGGCAGGGTTTTCACCGGAATGTCGCGCGCGGCATCGATTTCGCGCGCCTCGAGTTCGAGGTCGGACAAGGGCTTGGCGCAGCAGAACAGCGCCATGCCCGCCGCGCGCTCCTCGGCCGGCAAGGCCTCGTCCTGGGCCGCACCGTAATCCACCTGACCGCTGATGACCTTGCCCTTGCAAGTGCCGCAGGCGCCGTCCTTGCAGCCGTAGGGCAGGTTGACGCCGGCATCGAGGGCGGCATCGAGGATGGTGGCGTCGGCAGCAACCTGAAAACTGTGGCCGCTGGGTTGCAAGGTGGCGCGATAAGTGACTGGTAAGGCCATGCGATAATTGTCCGGTGAGAGAAAAAAACCTGCCGAGGCGTTTGTTGATCGTCGGTTGCGGCGACGTTGTGCGTCGCGCGCTGCCTGCCTTGGTACGCCGCTGGCAGGTGTTCGCGCTGGTGCGCGAACGCGACCCGGCCTTGCACCATCTGGGCGTGAAACAAATCTGTGGCGACCTCGACCAACCCGCAACCCTGCGTCGTCTGGCGGGACTGGCGCACGGCGTGCTGCACAGCGCCCCGCCGCCCGGCTCCGGCAGCGGGGATCCGCGCACCCGCAACCTGCTGGCGACACTGGCAAGGGCGCGCAGTTTACCACGCCGCATTGTCTACATAAGCACCAGCGGCGTGTATGGAAACTGCGCTGGCGCAAGGGTTTCCGAAACCCGGCCGCTGCATGCCGGGACGCCGCGGGCGCGGCGCCGCGTCGCGGCCGAAAGCCTGCTGCGCAGCTTCGGCCGCCGCCGCCGCATCCGCGTCAGCCTGCTGCGCGCCCCCGGCATCTATGCCGCCGACCGCCTGCCGCTGGAGCGCATCCGCCGCGGCGACCCGCTGCTGCAGCGCGCCGAAGATGTCTATACCAACCACATTCACGCCGAAGACCTCGCCCGCGCCTGCGTCGCAGCGCTGGAGCGCGGCGGCAGCGGCCGCGCCTACAACATCAGCGACGACTCGGCGATATTGATGTGCGACTGGTTCGACCAGCTGGCCGACGCCTTCGCCCTGCCCCGCTCGCCGCGCGCCGCCGCTGCACAAGTGCGCGCGCGCCTGTCGCCGATGATGCTTTCCTTCATGGGCGAGTCGCGGCGGCTCGACAACCGGCGCATGAAGCGCGAACTGCAACTGGAGCTTCATTATCCGACCGTGGCAGCCGGCATTGCGGCGGCCCGACATGAGAGGAATACGGGATGAACCAGCCCTGGCTGCAGGATTTTCTCAACCCCTGCGTGGTCAGTCCATTTTGACTGCCCCCGCCGCGAGAGCCCGGGTGATCCGGGCGCCGTCCGGCCAGCGCCGACTTTCCGCGCAGCCGCGGACGGATGCGGGCGCAGCCTTCTTCGCCACCTGCCCGCGCGGGCTGGAAGAACTGTTGGCCGAGGACATCGCCGCCGCCGGCGGCACGCAGGTCGTCACCACGCCTGGCGGCGCCGCTTTTGCGGGCAGTTGGGAAAGCTGCTACCGGATGAACCTGGAATCGCGCATCGCCACGCGCGTGCTCTGGCGCGTCGCCGGCGGCGAATGCCGCAACGAGGCTGACATCTACAAGCTTGCCCACGATGTCGCCTGGCCGCAGCTGTTCGCCGTCGAGCACAGCATCCGCGTCTATGTCACGGCGGCCATGAGAAAAAATGAGGCGCCGTTCAAGAGCGTCGAGTACATCACCCTGAAGGTCAAGGATGCCGTCTGCGACCGCTTCCGCGCCGACCTCGGCAAG
>CAYYHO010000363.1:0-2123 GCA_964471725.1 uncultured Methyloversatilis sp.
CCGGCGGGTAGATGTAGGTGTTGCGGACCATGAACTCCTTGAGGATGTCGTTCTGAATGGTCCCGGCCAGCTGCTCCTGCTTCACCCCCTGCTCCTCGGCGGCGACGATGTACATGGCCAGGATCGGCAGCACCGCGCCGTTCATCGTCATCGACACGGAGACGTCCTGCAGCGGGATGCTGTCGAAGAGGATCTTCATGTCCTCGACCGAGTCGATGGCCACGCCGGCCTTGCCGACGTCGCCGACGACGCGCGGGTGGTCGGAATCGTAGCCGCGATGGGTGGCGAGGTCGAAGGCCACCGAGACGCCCTGCGCCCCGGCGGCGAGCGCGCGCCGGTAGAAGGCATTGGATTCCTCGGCGGTCGAGAAGCCGGCGTACTGGCGGATGGTCCATGGCCGCGTGGCGTACATGGTTGCCTGCGGGCCGCGCACGAAGGGCTCGAAGCCGGGCAGAGTGTCGGTGTTAGGCAGCCCGGCGACATCGGCCTGCGTATACAGGGCTTTTACCGTCAGGCCTTCCGGCGTCGTCCAGTTCAGCCGGGCGAGGTCGCCCTGCGGTGCGGACCTGGCCGCTGCCGCCTGCCAGGCCTGCAGGTCGGGAATCCTTGCCTCGGGAGTTTTGCTCATGATGGCCACCTTTGCCGGCGCTGCCGGCTTAAGCGTGAAAAATTTGGGAATGATCGAAAAGGGTGCATGCGGGCTGCTGCGCATGATGCTTGACATTCGTTGAAACGGATAATACTGTATCCATAATTATGAATGCAAGACATCTTGGGCCGGCCGCCACAGTTACTGCCGCTGCGGCCGACCCCAACAGCCTGGCGGCTCCGGCACTCTACGCGCAGGTGGCGGAACGGCTGCGCGCGCGCATCTACGCGCATGAGTTGGCGCCGGGGGCCTGGATCGACGAGCAGGGCCTCGCCGAGGCGTTCGGCATCTCGCGCACGCCGCTGCGCGAGGCCCTCAAGGTGCTCGCCGCCGAAGGCCTGGTGGTCCTCAAGCCGCGCCGCGGCTGCTATGTCGCCGCCCTGGCGGAGCGCGATCTCGACGAGATCTTCCCCATCCTGGCGCTGCTGGAAGGCCGCGTCGCCGAGGAGGCGACGCGCCGTCTCACCAGCGCCGACTTTTCTGGTCTGGCGGCCATCCATGCCGAGCTGGAGCGCCATGCCGCCGCCAACGATACCGACCGGTTCTTCGAAACCAACCAGGCCTTCCATGGCGCCCTGCAGGAACTGGCCGGCAACCGCTGGCTGTCGCAGCTGATCGACGACACGCGCAAGTTCCTCAAGCTGACGCGGCGCGATTCGCTGCGCCTCGACGGCCGCATCCAGCAATCGCTCGCCGAGCACCGCGCCCTCCTCGCCGCCCTGAAACAGCGCGATGCCGCCGCAGCCGCGCTGCAGATGCACAACCACATCCTATCCGGCCGCGCCGCACTGGCAAAGCTGCTGACTCAGTCATGAGTGCAGGCAGCGTCCTGCTCGTGCGGGACGAAACGCTCGCCACGGTCACGCTCTCCAATCCCGGCAAGAAGAATGCGCTCGATGCCCGCATGTGGCGGCAATTGGAGCAGCACTTCACGGCGCTGGATGCCGACGACAGCCTGCGCTGCGTGATCCTGCAAGGGGCCGGCGCCAGCTTCGCGGCGGGCGGCGACCTGGCCGAATTCCGCGATGCGCGCGCCGATGTCGACAGCGCGCTGGCCTACCATGCCCAGGTCGGCAAGGCACTCGGCGCCATCGCCGCCTGCCGCCACCCGGTGGTGGCCTTGATCCGCGGCCCCTGCGTCGGCGGCGGCCTCGAGATCGCCGCCGCCTGCGACCTGCGCATCGCCGGCGCCTCGGCGCAGCTCGGCGCGCCGATCAACCGGCTCGGCTTCTCGATGTATCCGGAAGAACTCGCCGCCCTGCTGCAACTGGCCGGCCCCGCCGTGGTCAAGGAACTGCTGCTCGAAGGCCGCCTGCTCGGCGCCCAGGAAGCCTACGAGAAGGGCCTGCTGACGCGCGTGGTGGCGGATGCGGACGCGGCGGAAGAAGCGCTGGCGACTGCCCGGCGCATCGCCGCCGGCGCGCCGCTCGTCGCGCGCCGGCACAAGCAGTGGATCGCCCGGCTGCAGCAGGGC
>CAYYHO010000364.1:0-2122 GCA_964471725.1 uncultured Methyloversatilis sp.
GGTGCGTCTGGCGGGCGCTCTCGACGCGATCGGCGAAACCAGCCAGGCCCCCGCCATCGTCCGACGGGGGATCAAGTTCAACATCCCGCTCGACGCACGGACCCCCAGCTACTCCGATTCCGGCGACTCGGCGCAACAGAACATCGCCGAGGTGTGGAGCATCGACTTCTGGCGGGAGTTTCTCGATGAAATGGCCCGTCACCGCTACAACGTGCTGACGCTCTGGAGCCTTCATCCGTTCCCCTCGATGGTCCAGGTGCCCGAGTACCCCGACCCGGCCGCGCTGGACGACGTGATGCGGTCGACCGCCGGGTTCGACACGAGTTACAGCCTGACCGGGACCGACATGGTTCGCCGCGAAACCCTGGACAACTTGGTCACGGTCCGCCGGATGACGATCGACGAGAAGACCGCTTTTTGGCGCGACGTGATGCGGTACGCCCACGACCGCGGCATCGAGGTCTACGTGTTCACGTGGAACATCTTTGTCTGGGGCGCGGAAGGAAAGTACGGCATCACGGCTTCGCAGACCAATCGCACGACCATCGACTATTTCCGCAAGAGCGTTCGGCAGATGTTCCTCAGCTATCCGCACCTCGCCGGCATGGGAATCACGGCCGGGGAGAACATGGAGAGCCGGCAAGACCAGTTCTCCAAGGAGCGGTGGCTCTGGACGACCTACGGCGAGGGGATTGGCGACGTCAAGCGTCTCCAGCCCGATCGGCCGATCCGGCTCATCCATCGCTTTCATCAGACCAGTGCGAAGGAGATCCTCGGCCAGTGGAAGGAGTTTCCCGGGACCTTGGAACTGAGTTTCAAGCATGCGCAGGCCCACATGTACGCTTCCACGTCGCCGCCCTTCGCGAAGAGAGCGCTCGCCGAGCTTCCCGCGGACCTGCGCACCTGGATGACGATCCGCAACGACGACCTCTACATGTTCCGCTGGGGCGATACGGACTTCGCCCGGGACTACGTCGGCAACCTGCCCGGCCCCGAGAAACTCGCCGGCTTCTACATGGGACCCGACGGTTACACCTGGGGCCGGGAGTTTCTCAGCACCGAGCCCGAGAGCCCTCGGGAACTGGTGATTCGCCGTCAGTGGTACAGCTTCATGCTCTGGGGCCGCCTGAGCTACGATCCGGACCTGCCCGACGAGCGGTTCGAGAAGGTCCTCGGGCAGCGGTTCCCGGAGGTCCCGGCCAAGGCTCTCTTCCGGGTCACGCAACGGGCCTCACGGATCATCCCCTTGGTGACCCGCTTCCACTGGGAGGACTTCGATTTCCAGTGGTATCCCGAGGGCTGCACAAGCCACCCCACGTACAAGGGCTTTCACACGGTGGTTCACTTCATGGAACGGCGGACGATGCCCGAGAGCGGGTTGGTGAGCATCGTAGACTACCGCGATCGGACGATGGCGGGCCAACCACTCACGGGTGTGACGCCGCCCGAGGTCGCCGCGGAACTCCAAGCACACGCCCGGGAGGTCCTCCAGACGCTGCCGACGTTTGCCTCGCCGAACGACAAGGAGCTACGGTTGTGGCTCAGCGACTTGGAAGCCATGGCGCACCTGGGGAACTACTACGCCGAGAAGATCCTCGGCGCCACCGAGCTGGCCTTCTTCGCCAAGAGCCGTGATCCCGGCCGAAAGCAAGCGGCGGTCGGGCGCCTCCGGGCGGCCTTGGAGCACTGGAAGCGGTATGCGGCGGTCGCCTCGCGTCAGTACCAGCCGCAGTTCCTCACGCGCGTCGGCGGCGTCGACCTGCAAGCGATGACCGAAGCGGTGGCCGAGGACATCGAGACGGCCAAGAACTGGAAGTGAAAAACACAAGAGGGCACGGTCGCCTCGCTTCCACTCCTGCCAGACAGCACGGGGCACTACTGCTTCGTCAAGGCTCAATCTTGGGGCGGCCGATGCGGTGGCGTGAGCGGAAGATCGGGGTCAGGCTTTAACGGTTAACTGACCGTAGCGGGCCTTGGCGGGCACTTTACCACCCGTACCCGGTAGGCTAGGCTGGGAAACATGGCGAGACCTCCCCGGATCGGTTTTCCCGACGCCTTCGTGTTGTTCTGCACTTTAGGCGATTAGATGGCGAGGCCAAATAGGGTTTCGAGGAGTGTCCGG
>CAYYHO010000365.1:0-2114 GCA_964471725.1 uncultured Methyloversatilis sp.
AGCAAAGAAATCCTCTCCGGAGTCGAACTCTACTTCAAGTATGAAGGCCTTAATCCGACAGGTTCATTCAAGGACCGTGGGATGACGGTTGCAGTATCCATGGCAAAGGAGATGGGGTCCAAGGCGATCATCTGCGCCTCCACCGGAAATACCTCTGCATCAGCAGCTGCTTATGCGGCAAGGGCGGGGATGAAATCGTATGTCCTCATTCCCGAAGGCAAGATTGCGCTCGGAAAGTTATCACAGGCCATGGCCCACGGCGCCAAGGTGATTCAGATCGAAGGAAATTTTGATGAAGCCCTCCAGATTGTGCGGGAGATTTCAGAGACAGAACCCATCACACTGGTCAACTCTCTCAATCCTTACCGGATTGAGGGGCAGAAGACCGCCGCTTTTGAAGTTATTGATTCTCTGGGGTTTGCTCCCACCTATCATTGTCTTCCCGTGGGAAATGCTGGAAATATTACTGCCTACTGGAAAGGGTATAAAGAGTACTGGGAAAAGGGCAGGGCGGATACCCTCCCGAAGATGTTAGGATTTCAGGCAGAGGGGGCGGCTCCCATTGTGAGAGGCAAGGCGGTGGAGAAACCCGAAACAATAGCAACTGCCATCCGAATCGGTAATCCGGCAAGCTGGAAACAGGCAGTGGCCGCCCGCGATGAATCAGGCGGTCTGATTGATCTGGTGAGCGATGAGGAGATATTGGACGCCTATCAGATGATGGCGAACCTGGAAGGAATTTTTTGCGAACCAGCTTCAGCGGCCTCTCTTGCCGGGGTCGTCAAACTAAATCGAAAAAGGTTTTTTAAGAAGGATGATGTCGCGGTCTTGACGATCACCGGCCATGGATTGAAGGACCCGGACATTGCCATCCGAGTCTCACAGAAACCCGCCTCACTGCCTCCGAGGAAAGAAAAGGTGCTGGAATACCTCAACCTCAAATAAATTCTTCCATAAACTCCCCAAATTCTGTTTATACGTTTTCATGGTTCTTAAAACCGCAATACCTTTTGCTGATAATTTTCGTCTTTCATTTGACATTCGTATGTTAATGGTATATTTAAAAAATAAAGCGAAGGGCATGCTTGGCGTCGAAGCGTTCCAGCGCGAAGGCACGAATATTGTGATCCATCCTTGAAATAAGTCCTGTTAATCATTCGTGTTAGATCTAATGTATTGGAAGAAATGGAACATGGAATGAAATATCTGGTGATTGTTGGAGATGGGATGGCCGACTATCCGGTGGAACGCCTCGGTGGAAAGACTCCATTGATGGCGGCCAAAACACCGAATATGGACTGGCTGGCAAAGCATGGCAGTCTCGGACTGGTCAGAACTGTCCCCGACGGATTCAATCCCGGAAGCGAAATTGCAAACCTTTCTATTTTCGGCTATGACCCCCTCCAATACTATACCGGAAGGGGTCCGTTAGAGGCGGCCAGCCTCGGCGTTAAGCTGGGAAAAGATGACCTCGCCTTCCGATGCAATCTCGTCACGCTTCAGCCACAGGGATCAAGTGTCGTGATGGAGGATTTCGCAGCAGGCCATATCTCAGATACAGAGGCTAATGAGATTATTCTCGATCTTGATCGAGGGATTGGAAACGAGAAGACCCGATTCTATTCAGGCGTAAGTTATCGACACCTGATGGTATTGAAAAACGGGATCTCCGCCCATTCAAATATGGAAAGCCTTGGACTGATTCCTCCGCATGACATCATCGGCCAGGAGATCGCCCCTTTTCTGCCTGAGAATAACGGTTCAGGAAGACGGATTCTCGAATTGATGGCGGAATCTCAAAGGGTCCTGAAAGAACACCCTGTCAATCTCACAAGAAGGGCAAAAGGGCTCCGGCAAGCCAACTCGATCTGGCTCTGGGGACAGGGCCGGTCTCCGCAGATGGTAACCCTGAAGGAACGGTTCGGAATTGATGGGTATGTGATTTCAGCGGTTCACCTGATTAAAGGAATCGGTATGCTGGCAGGGCTGGAGGTCCTTCAGGTTCCAGGCATCACCGGATATTTTGACACGAACTATAAAGGAAAAGGCGAATATGCGCTGAGAGGCCTTGAGAAGAAAGATTTTGTCTACATCCATGTGGAGGCTCCTGATGA
>CAYYHO010000366.1:0-1114 GCA_964471725.1 uncultured Methyloversatilis sp.
GGGGCGTGGTTTTATGGGGCGAATGGCCTGCCACGCCCTTCCCAAAGCGTCCGGGCGTGCCACCCGACCGACCGAGAGAGGCAATCTTGGTGCGACTCAATTCTTGCTACCGATCGGAACTCCCCCCAATTGCGCGGCCCAGTCGTTGCATCTGGGCAACGCTGTTGTCAGGAATTTTGCCCGTCTCCGAAATCGGCAGGTTGAATGTCAAAGCCCCTTTGACGGTCTTTACGGCCTTCAACAACTGAATGAGCGTCGCGTCGTCATAGTGCTGGTCCGGCAACTCGGGCCCGCAGAACGTCGAGTCGACCGGCATCAGGCCGTGCCACTGGACGCCATCGACGAACCGGTTGTCCGGCAAGTACGGCTTGGGGTTGTTCTTCCACCATCCCAACGCG
Source organism: uncultured Methyloversatilis sp. (assembly GCA_964471725.1). Lineage (GTDB taxonomy): Bacteria > Pseudomonadota > Gammaproteobacteria > Burkholderiales > Rhodocyclaceae > Sulfuricystis. Next base: position 399 of record CAYYHO010000366.1, read on the forward strand.
ATCTTGCCGCCGACCAGGGTGTGGATTTCGCCCGCGTGGTAGTCCTCCAACGGGGTCACCGGCTTGATCTTGCCCAGGCAGAAGGCGCCGTCGTTGAACGCGGTGATCGCGTCCGCGTTTCCAGCCCGCGCCGCCGCGACGTAACCCGCAAAATCCAGATTCCGATTGGGAAACACGGGCCATTCGTAGCAGCCGTCAAACCACCAGCCATCGCACTCCTTGCCGTACTGCTGAGAGTACGCACGAATGAATGCGCAATAGTTCGGCTGGAACGCCGCCTGCGTCGGATCGTCCTTGCGCCAGCCAAACGCTTCGTGCAGTTCTTCCGGGGCGGCGAGTTCGGCGGGCAAGTAAGCAATGAAGCGTTTTCCGTTTGCCTTCACGCCCTTGGCGATCTCCAAGACCAGGTCCCGCCGCGACGTGTGCCCCGGCTTCTTGGCATCCAGGAAGCGATTGGGACTGTTGTAGTATCGGGTGTTTTGCCCGATTGTGAAGATCAACCAGTCGGCACCCGTGGACCGGAACTGCCGCAGGAAGCCGGGCACGTCGAACGCGTCCACAGTGCGGTTGAAGTTGGCGGTCTTCTCCTCCGGCCAGGTACCGCCGGCGCTCGCCGCTATCGCGGCTATGGCGCCCTCCGCCCCGATGAGGTAGAGGGTCTCGACGGCCCCCGGCGAGGCTAGGACGATACGGCCGTAAGCCCTGGCCGGCACCGC
>CAYYHO010000366.1:1124-2112 GCA_964471725.1 uncultured Methyloversatilis sp.
GCCGGGGAGATGAGATAGTGGACCATGACCCCAAAACTGCCTCGGCACATCCATTCTGCGCGATGGTTTTGGGTTGAGCTGCCGCTGGGTGCCGCGACAGGATCAGCAGCAGGACAGGCCAAAGGCAGCCCGACCAGGAAGATGCCGACGGAAAATGGATACGCTTTCTTCATCGTTTCACTCCTCGCAAGGGGATTCTTGAGACAAACTGTTGATCTCACGACACACGATTCTCGGCAAGGCGGAAGGCCTCCGCGATCTGGTTGCGTGCGATTTCGCGACTCACCCTGGCAGACCGTATGCACATCTTAATGGGCGGACGGTGTCAAGTTCCAGTCCGGTGGTAATCAAGAGCCGCTCCGACAATGTTTGTGGACTATTGATCATTGGGGCCACGTGGCGGAAAATGACCCGGTTCTCGGTCGTCTGGATTCGTAAAGGGTGGCAAGAGGAGAGCGACTCTCTCGTGCAAGGTTGTTGCCCTTACATGGGCGTGGGTTGGTCGGACGACGCCTGAACTTGGGCAGCGTAAATCAATAAATGTCCGGAATCAGTGGGCGAAAAGGGGATAAGTCCAATTATTGACTTCGGGCGATGCTTGTGGTATCGTGGCGGGCATGCCCAGAGCAGCACGAGTAGCGCCGGGAGGGATGATTTTCCACGTTTTGAACCGTGGCAACGACCGGCGCACGATCTTCGAGGACGACGAGGACTATGCCGCGTTCCTGCGGTTGTTCGGCCAGACGCAAGAGGCTTCGCCGATGCGCGTGTTGGCCTATTGCCTTTTGTCCACCCATTGGCACCTGGTCTTATGGCCGGAGAAGGCCGGGCAGCTCGGTGCGTTCATGCAGCGGCTGACGACGACCCACGTACGCCGTTGGCATCTTCAACGTCACAGTGTGGGCCGCGGTCACCTGTACCAGGGGACGTACAAGTCGTTCCCGGTTCAGGCGGACGAGCATTTCTACACCGTCTGCCGCTATGCGGA
>CAYYHO010000367.1:0-2108 GCA_964471725.1 uncultured Methyloversatilis sp.
CTGGGCGCTCATTGGACAAGGGCGGCCGTTGAACGAGCGGCAGGTGAAACTGCTGAACCGGCTACTCGATGGTTTCGAGGGAAAACTCACCAGCAGCAAGTGGGCCGCCATCGCCAAGTGCTCACCGGACACTGCACTGCGCGATATCACGCAGCTATTGGAACTTGGGGTGCTGAAGAAATCTCCGGGTGGCGGGCGCAGCACGGGCTACGAGCTGGCGGACTGATTCGGACAAATCATCCCGGCATCCAGGCTCTTGAAACCTGGGCAGAACGACCCCATAATGCGGGCATGGTTGTAACTCCGGCAATCTGGAGGCGTTCTGGACGGCGGTTCGATTCCGCCCATCTCCACCCAAGGGCATCAGGGTAATCGGCAAGGTGTTTTTGGGTGGGGGTGCACTGGCTTCGACAGGGCGAACAAAGGAAAGCAGGCAACCCGTCAGGCGATCGACGTTAATGAAGCAAATCTCTAAACGCCAACGATGAGCGTTACGCACTGGCCGCCTAAGGCCTTTGCCGAGGCCGCATGAGCCTTGTTACCAAAGAAATGCCGGCGGGGTCCCGGGTCACACTGGGACCCCGCTGTCCATTGCGGCCTTCGCTGGCGAGCCGCCGATAGATTTTCGCCGGGCGGCCTGCGGCGGCGGGGGCACGGAGTAAAATCGCTCCGCCCATGCCCGATGCCCGCTTTGTCCATCTCCGCCTGCATAGCGAATACTCGATCACCGACGGTATAACGCGTCTGGATGCGGCCGTGGCGCGCGCGGCGAACGATGGCATGCCGGCGCTCGCGCTCACCGACCTGGCGAACCTGTTCGGCATGGTGAAGTTCTACACGGCGGCACGGGGGGCGGGGGTCAAGCCGATCATCGGCGCCGACCTCTGGGTGGAAGCGGATTGCCACGCCAGCCCGGATGCCGGTCGCGAGTCCTGTGCGCGGCTTCTCCTGCTGGCGAAGAACCGTGCCGGCTATCTGCGCTTGTGCGAGCTGCTCTCCGGCGCCTACTTGCGCCCGCGCCGGCATGGGCGTGCGGCCGTGCCGGACAGCGCTTTCGCCAGCGGTGACAACAGTGGCCTGATTGCGCTTTCCGGCGACCAGGCCGGCGAGGTCGGCCAGTGGCTGGCGGCGGGCAAGCCGGAGCCGGCGGCCGCCAGCGCGCGGCGCTGGGCAGGGCTGTTCCCGCACAGTTACTATCTGGAGATCCAGCGGCCCCACGGCGACAGGGAGCATCCCCAGCAGGAGCGCCTGATCGCTGCCACCTTGCAGCTGGCGGCCGAACTCGAACTGCCCGTGGTGGCGACGCATCCGGTGCAGTTTCTCGATGCCGACGATTTCCGTGCCCACGAGGCGCGCGTGTGCATCGCCGAAGGCTACGTGCTCGGCGACCGGCGACGTCCGCAGAATTTCACCCCGGCACAGCACTTCAAGACGCAGGAGGCGATGGCCGAACTGTTCGCCGATGTTCCCGAGGCACTGGCGAACAGCGTGGAGATTGCGCGCCGCTGCAATCTTTCGGTCGAACTCGGCAAGAATCGCCTGCCCGATTTCCCGGTTCCGGCCGGGGTGTCGCTGGAAGATTATCTGGCCAAACTGGCGCAGGCCGGTCTCGAGCAGCGGCTCGCCCGCCTGTTTCCGGATGCGGCGGCCCGCGATGCCGCACGGCCGCGCTATGCCGAGCGCCTCGCCTTCGAGATCAAGACCATCGTGCAGATGGGTTTTCCCGGCTATTTCCTGATCGTCGCCGACTTCATCAACTGGGGCAAGCACAACGGCGTGCCCGTGGGCCCGGGCCGCGGCTCGGGCGCCGGCTCGCTGGTCGCCTACAGCCTCGGCATCACCGACCTCGACCCACTGCGCTACGAACTGCTGTTCGAGCGTTTCCTCAACCCCGAGCGCGTGTCGATGCCCGACTTCGACATCGACTTCTGCCAGGAAGGCCGCGACCGGGTGATCGACTACGTGCGCCAGCGCTATGGCCAGCACGCCGTTTCGCAGATCGCCACCTTCGGCACCATGGCGGCGAAGGCGGTGATCCGCGATGTCGGGCGCGTGCTCGACCTCGGCTTCAACTTCGTCGACCAGTTCGCCAAGCTGATCCCCAACGA
>CAYYHO010000368.1:0-2099 GCA_964471725.1 uncultured Methyloversatilis sp.
CCTCGCCAACAACTTCGTGCTGGCGATGTTCCTCGGGCTGTGCCCCTTCATCGGGGTTTCGGGCAAGCTGGAAACGGCCGCGCCGATGGGGCTGGCGTCCACCTTCGTCATGCTGGTCGCTTCCCTGTGCGCCTTCGGCATCAACCTGCTGCTCGACCGGCTCGGCCTGGAATTCCTGCGCCTGATCGCCTACATCGTCATCATCGCCTCGACCGTGCAACTGGTCGAGATGGTGCTGAAAAAATTCAGCCCGGTTCTGTTCCGCGCTCTCGGCATCTATTTGCCCCTGATTACCACCAACTGCGCGGTGCTCGGCGTGGCGCTGTTTCAGACCGCGCGCGAGTACGATTTCATCCAGTCGTTGACCTTTGCCGTCGGTGCGGGCGCCGGCTTCACGCTGGCGCTGGTGCTGATGGCCAGCGTACGCGAGCGCCTGCAACTGTCCGACGTGCCGGCCGTCGCCCAGGGCACGGCGTTGTCGCTGATGCTGGCGGGCATCCTGTCGCTGGCCTTCATGGGTTTCGCCGGCCTCGGCGGCTGAGGCCGGCCATGTCGCTCTATCTGACGACCATCGCCATCCTCTTCGCCCTGCTGGCGGCCGCCATCGGCATCGAGCGGCTGTATCGGGCGTTTGCCGCCCGCAATCCGCAACTGGGGCCGTTTCGCAAGAGCGGGGGCGGCTGCGACTGCTGCGCGCAGGAGGGCAGTTGCAGCGGCGACACGGCCTGCCCGCCGCAAAACTGACAACGCACCCACTGTTTCCGGTTCCCCAGGACTCCTCGATTGCGCTGGCGCAACGGAAATCGGTCACAATTCACCCCATGATCGATTGCCCCTAGCGGAGCCGGACCATGACTCAGGAAAAGCTGGATCGCCCGGTACTCGTCGTCAGCGACGCTGCGGAGGAAGTGCAGAACGTGCGCGACCTGCTGCAGCGCGACTGCGCCAGTCTGCTGGCTGCCGACAATGACGAGGAGGGCATCCGGCTGTTTCAGGAGAAGAAGCCGGCGGTGCTGGTGCTTGCCTTCCAGGAGCTGGAAAGATCCGAGCGTTTCTACCTGATGCTGTATCGCAAGTGCGCGGCGATGCAGGAGATGACGCACCAGACCCTGCTGCTGTGCAAGAACAACGAATCCGAGGCGGCTTTTTCCCTTTGCTGCAACGGCACCTTCGACGACTACATCGTCAATCGACCGCTGCACGATCCATACCGCCTGCGTCTGGCCTTGCACCAGGCGCTGGCGAATCAGGCCGGGAAGTCGGGGACGTCGACGCTCAACCGCCAGCTCGCGCACATCGGCAGCGACCTGCGCCACCTCGATGCCTTCGTCAGCAAGGCGTTGGCCGGCGGCCAGGCCCAGCAGGCCGAAGCGCTGCGGTCGTTCCGCGAGTTCGCCGGCCGCCTGAGCCAGGAACTGGATCAATTCGAATCGCATATGGGCAAAGCTGCCCATGGCGAGGGCGCCAAGGCCATCGAGGATGCCGGCCTGCGCCAGCAATTCACCCAGATGCGGCGCGACCGCGTCGAACCCGCCACCCGCCAGGTGGAGGACAAGCTGCAGGATGCCCAGAAGTGGGTCAGCAAGTTCGATGAAGGCTACCGGTCACAGGTGGATCAGGTTTCGAGCCACAAGTTTCCGGCCGCGCAGCCGGAAGTCATGCTGATCGACGACGACGAGATGTACCGTGAAATGCTCGGCGTCATGCTCGAGGAAGTCGATTTTCGCGTTTCCCTGGCGGACTGCGGCGAAGCCGCGCTGGCCGAAATGCGCAAGCGGCCCCCCGGCGTCGTGCTGCTGGAGTACGACATGCCGGGTATCGGCGGCATCGGCACGCTGCGGGAGATGAAGAGGGATCCGGAACTGAGGAACATCCCGGTCGTCATCCTGTCGAGCAACAGCTCCCGCGAGGTCATGCTGGCGGCCAGCCGCGGCGGCGCGTCCGGTCTCATCATCAAGCCCAGCAACCGGCCGACCATCGTCGCCAAGATCCGCGGTTTGCTGGCCAAGCCAAAATAATCCCGGCAGGCTGACAAAGAAACACTGCAGCGTTTGCGCAGGGCCGGTCCAGGGCCGGCTTTGCACAGCCGGCCCGCTTCG
>CAYYHO010000369.1:0-212 GCA_964471725.1 uncultured Methyloversatilis sp.
CCGGTCGAGTCGACAATGCGCGGATCGTCGGGAAGGAAAGGCAGATGCACGGCCTGCGAACCTGCCGCGATGATGCACTTTGCGAAACGGATGGTTTTGTCGCCAACGGCCAGATGGTGGTCATCGACAAACTGACCGACGCCCTGCACCACCTCGACTTTCCGTGCTTTCGCCATGCCGGCCAGCCCGGTCGTGAGCTTGCCAACAACCTT
>CAYYHO010000369.1:326-2096 GCA_964471725.1 uncultured Methyloversatilis sp.
GCAGCCGACGTTGAGGCAGACGCCGCCGAGCGTGGCGTAGCGCTCGACCAGCACCGTCTGCAGGCCGAGGTCGGCGCTGCGGAAGGCAGCCGAATAGCCGCCGGGACCGGCGCCGAGAACGAGCATCTCGGTCTCGATATCGACCTTCCCCTGGTAGGCAGCCACAGCGGCAATAGTCGGTGCTGGCGGGACGGCGCCAGAAAAAGGGGCCTGGTTCGAATTAAGCGCCTCATTTAATTCGAGCCTGGCCCCTTTTCCGGCGGCCCCTTTTCCGGCGGCTGCCGCACCCTGTCGCGGCGGCGGCGCAGCGGCGCCCGCCGCCGCGGTATCCAGCAGCACGATCAGGCTGCCCGCAGACAGCTTGTCGCCCAGGTTTACGCGCAGTTCGCGGACGATGCCGGCGGCCGGCGCCGGCACATCCACCGTCGCCTTGTCCGATTCCAGGGTGATCAGGGCATCCTCGGCCTTGACCTCGTCGCCTGCCCTGACATGGATCTCGATGACCGGCACATCCTTGAAATCGCCGATGTCGGGAACCGTGACCTCCAGCACGGCGCTCACAGCAGCGTCCTCCGGAAATCGCCGAGCAGCTGGGCCAGGTCGGCAGTGCAGCGCGTCGCCAGCGCGCCGTCGATGACGCGATGATCGGCAGACAGCGAGAGCGGCACGATGAGGCGCGGCACGAAAGCCTTGTCCTCCGGATCCCAGACCGGCTTGATGCTCGACTTGCTGACGCCGAGGATCGCCACCTCCGGCGCATTGATGATCGGCGAGAAGGCGGTGCCGCCGATGCCGCCGACGCTGGAAATCGTGAAGGTGGCGCCCTGCATGTCGGCGAGCGGCAGCTTGCCGTCGCGCGCCTTCTTCGCCAGTTCGGCGGTTTCCTGCGCGATCTCGTACACCCCCTTCCGGTCGGCGTTCTTCAGCACCGGCACCATCAGGCCCTGCGGCGTTTCGGCGGCGAAGCCGATGTGCCAGTAGTTCTTGTAGACGAGATTTTCGCCGTCCAGCGAGCTGTTGAGTTCCGGATACTTCTTCAGCACGGCCACTACGGCCTTGATGATGAAGGCCAGCATGGTGAGCTTGATGCCGGCCTTCTCATTTTCCTTGTTGAGCTGGACGCGCAGCGCCTCGAGTTCGGTGATGTCGGCGTCCTCGTGGTAAGTGACCGCCGGGATCATCACCCAGTTACGCGCCAGATTGGGGCCGGAAATCTTCTTGATGCGCGACAGCGGCTTCACCTCGACCGGGCCGAACTTGGCGAAATCGACCTGCGGCCAGGGCGGCAGGTTCGCAGAAAAAGGGGCCTGGTTCGAATCGAGCGCCCCAGTGAAATCGAGCCTGGCCCCTTTTTCTTGCAGCGCCCGTTTGATGAAGTCCTGCACGTCCTGCTGCGTGATGCGCCCATTCGGCCCGCTGCCGGTCACCTGCGTGATGTCCACGCCGAGTTCGCGCGCGAAGCGGCGCACCGATGGGCTGGCGTGCGCCTTGTGTTCGCCGAGGCCGGGGGCGGGCATGCTGATTGCCGGCGGCGCATGGGTCGGCTCGGCTTCGGTGGGACGCAGTTCGCAAACTGCACCCTCGGCGGCAGGGGGCGCGGAAATAGTCGGCGCTGGCGGGACGGCGGCAGAAAAAGGGGCCTGGTTCGAATGAAGCGCCTCATTTAAATCGAGCCTGGCCCCTTTTTCGGCTTTTTCTTCTTTTTCTGCCGGTTCGAGCAGCAGGACCAGGGCGCCCTCGGCCACCTTGTCGCCGACCTTGAGCTTCACC
>CAYYHO010000370.1:0-2086 GCA_964471725.1 uncultured Methyloversatilis sp.
TCTGCTCCATCGGGATGCCCATCTGGTGGCCGCTCCAGCGGCCGAGATGCTGGTCGGGAAAGAACAGCACCTTGTCGCGGCGCGCGAACGCCCAGGCGAGGATCTTCGGCGCATTCGAGGAGGTGCACACGATGCCGCCATGCTCCCCGCAGAAGGCCTTCAGGTCGGCGGCCGAGTTGATGTAGGTGACCGGCGTGACGCGCTCGTCGGGGTTCAGCACCGTGGCGAGTTCGCGCCAGCAGCGCGCCACCTTGGCCAGGCTGGCCATGTCGGCCATCGAGCAGCCGGCGGCCAGGTCGGGCAGGATGGCGATCTGGTTGGGGCGCGACAGGATGTCGGCGACCTCGGCCATGAAGTGCACGCCGCAAAAGACGATGTATTCGGCATCGGACTGCGCGGCCAGGCGCGACAGCTTGAGGGAATCGCCGGTCAGGTCGGCGTGGGCATAGACGTCGGCGCGCTGGTAGTGGTGGCAGAGCAGCACGGCGCGCTGGCCGAGCTGGGCGCGCGCGGCCTGGATGCGCGCCTGCGCGTCCTGGTCGGCAAGGGCGTTGAAGGCGTCGAACCGGATGGCAGCGGTTTGCATGAAAGGTAAAATCGGCTTCTCGGAGAAATGTGGCAAGTATAGCGACTACCCATGCAAGCCAGCGACGTGAAGCCTTCGGCAGGCACGCAGGTCGACCCGCAGCGCTTCCGCGAGGGGCAGCGGATCACCTGGGTGAGCGTGGCCGTGAATCTGCTCCTGACCGCCATGCAGGTGGTCGTCGGCTTCCTCGCCCATTCGATGGCGCTGGTCGCCGATGCGATGCATACGCTCTCCGACGTGGTGGCCGATGCCTTCGTGCTGTGGGCCAACCGCAAGGGCGCCGAAACCGCCGATGCCGAGCATCCCTACGGCCACGGCCGCTACGAAACTGCCGCTTCGCTGGTGCTGGGGCTTCTGCTGACGGCGACGGGTATCGGCATCCTGATTTCGGCCGCCGGCCGCCTGCAGGTGCTGGGCGAGCTGCCGCCGGTAGGCATCGCGGCGCTGTGGGCGGCGCTGTTCACCCTGCTGGCCAAGGAAGGTCTGTTCCGCTACATGCTCAAGGTTGCCGAGCGCCTGCGCTCGCCGATGCTGATCGCCAACGCCTGGCACGCGCGTGCCGACGCGCTCTCCTCGCTGGTGGTGGCGGTCGGCATCGGCGGCGCACTGCTGGGGTTCGCCTTCGCCGACGCGGTGGCCGCGATCGTCGTCGGCGGCATGATCGTCAAGGCAGGGGTCGGTTTCGCCTGGGAGGCGATCCGCGAGCTGATTGACACCGGGCTTTCGGCCGAGGAAGTTGCAGCGATCCGCAAGACCTTGTCCGACACCCCGGGCGTGGTCGACCTGCACGAGTTGCGCACGCGCCGCATGGCACACCAGGTCCTGGTTGACGCGCACATCCGCGTCGACCCGCGCATCAGCGTCTCGGAAGGCCATCGCATCGCCGACATGGCCAGCCGGCGGGTGCTGAAGGAACATCCCGCGGTGCTGGACGTTCTGGTGCATGTCGATGCCGAGGACGATTCGATGCCGATACCGCGCGCCGACTTTCCCGATCGCAAGGCGCTCGAGGCGCATGTGCGCGAACTGCTCGGTCCGCAGGCGCCCGCCTTCGGGCGCTGCGTGCTGCATTACCTGCGCGCCAAGGTCGAGATCGAGGTCTTCTTTCCTGCCCCGCTCGCGCCGGATACCCAGCGCGCTGTCGAGGAACACCTCGCCAGCCGCCTGGAGAACGACCCCTGGGTGCGCACGGTGATCCTGCACGGCCAGATCGCAAAAATGCACCAGAATGGTGCGCCATCTGCCCATAATGCACCATAACGGTGTGCGCGCTCGCCCCCAGGGGTTCCGCTGCCCCGAAAAAAACCTTTATGGCACAATCGCCTGCCTCTCCTTGTCCCCTGGCACGCTAACTGCTAAACATAATTCAGCAACTTCGGCCACCCGGCCGCCCCTTATTTTTTGCCCGCTTCCTGCTTAGGAGTTCACCTCATGACGCCCCAAGAAGTAATCCAGATGGTTCAGGACAAGGAAGTCAAGTTCGTCGACTTCCGCTTCACC
>CAYYHO010000371.1:0-2071 GCA_964471725.1 uncultured Methyloversatilis sp.
CGTGGTGGTCTTGCCGGCGCCGTTGCCGCCCAGCAGGGCGACGATGCCGCGCTCCGGCACGGAAAAGGAAACGCCCTTCAGCACCAGGATGACGTGGTTGTAGATCACCTCGATGCTGTTGACGTTGAGAATGGTGTTGGCGGTGGTCATGATTGCTTTAGCCTGTCGTGCCAATGATGTCTGGGTGCTGCCGGTTGCAGCCGGGAGCCCGGCCAGCGGGCTCCCGGCCTGTTGCATCAACTTACTGCTTGCACTGCTCGGGCGTGCGGGGCGTGATCTTCTTCTCTTCCGCATATTTGCCCGAAGCCAGCATGACCATGGGGCGGATGATCTTCTCGTCGGCCTGGTACCAGTCGGAAGTGAATTCCCACTTGTTGCCGTTCCAGGTATGCACGCGCACCCAGCTCGAACCCATGTGATCGAGGCAGGATGTCTGTACCGGGCGCATCACGCCGGCGAAGCCCATGGCATCGAGTTTCTTCTGGTCGAGGTCGAGGTTTTCCAGGCCCCAGCGGGTCTGCTCGCCGGTCATGGTCTTGCCCTTGCCATAGCGTTCCTGCGCCCTGGCGACGCCCTCGACGCCCAGCATGGCGGAAATCAGGCCGCGCATGTAGAGCACCGAACCGACCTCTTCCTTCGGGCCCGTTCCCTGGCCTTTGGCATGCACCAGCGCCAGGATGTCCTTGACCACCTTGGCATTCGGCTCGGCGCCATGCTGCAGAGTCATGGCGCTGTAGCCCTTGGCGCCCTCGGCGACGTCCTTGACATCCGGCTCGGCGCCGGCCCACCAGATGCCGATCATCTTCTCGCGCGGATAGCCGGTAGCCTGGGCTTCCTTGAGCGAGGTGGAGTTCATCACGCCCCAGCCCCAGAGCAGGACATAGTCGGGACGGTTCTGGCGAATCTGCAGCCAGGTCGCCTTCTGCTCGACGCCCGGATGGGCGACCGGCAGCAGCGACAGGTCGAAGCCGTGCATGCGGGCACGCTCCTGCAGCAGCGGGATCGGCTCCTTGCCGTAGGGGCTGTCGTGATAAACCAGGGCGATCTTCTTGCCCTTCAGCTTGTCGAAGCCGCCCTCCTTCTTGGCGATGTGCTGGATGCCGACATCGGCGCCCACCCAGTAGGTGCCGAGCAGCGGGAAGTTCCAGGTGAATACCGCACCGTTGGCCGACTCGCTGCGGCCGTAACCGGCCGTGATCAGCGGGATCTTGTCGATCGGCGCCTTCTCGGTCAGGGCGAAGGTCGCCCCGGTGGATAGCGACTGGAAGGCGGTGGCGCCACCACCCTTGTTCTTCAGCCGCTCATAGCACTCGACGCTGCGGTCGGTGGCATAGCCGGTTTCGCACTCCTCGAAGGTCGCCATGACGCCATTGATGCCGCCCTTGGCGTTGACCAGCTTCAGATAGTCGACGAAACCGTTGGCCCAGGGCGCACCGTTCGGGGCGTAGGCGCCGGTACGATAAACCAGTACCGGGAAGAACTGCTCCTGGGCCTTGGCCTTCGCCTTCGCCTGAGCATGGACCGGCGCCGTCAAGGCAAATGACAGACCCATCACCGCCACTGAGGCGGCCAGTGCATAGTTGCGTAGTTTCATTGTTCTCTCCTCTTTTGGTTATGGTGCTGCCGTATAAAAACTAGAAACGAGTTCCCTGCATGGCCATGGTCAGTGCGGGAACGGCCACAGCCTGAGCTTCTCCTTGGCCGTCGACCAGAGCCGGGCGATGCCGTGCGGTTCGACGATCAGGAAGAAGACGATGAGCACACCGAAAATCATGATTTCCGCGTGCGACACGGCGGCGGTGGAAATCGACATCCCGATCAGGTCGCCCAGCCAGGGCAGCAACTGGTTGAGGAAAATCGGCAGGACGACGATGAATGCGGCGCCGAAAAAGCTGCCCATGATGGAACCCAGACCGCCGATGATGACCATGAACAGCAACTGGAACGAGCGGTCGAGCGAGAAGGCCGCCGGCTCCCAGGAGCCGAGATGCACGAAGCCCCACAAGCCGCCCGCGACGCCGAGGTAGAAAGAGCTGACCGCGAAGGCCGACAATTTGGCGTACATCGGCCG
>CAYYHO010000372.1:0-2068 GCA_964471725.1 uncultured Methyloversatilis sp.
TTGGATTTGCATATAAGGATTTAGAAAAACATAGATTTTCCAAGGATTCAAATCTAAATGGTAATGATAAAATTACTGCTGATAGATTGATTCTTTCGATGATTCCGAAGTATAAGATTAAACAAAAAATACAGATTTGGGCATTGACTAATCGAGACAGATTAATCGTAAGGATTCAAAGACTTTATCTAAGAATTATTGGTGTAAAAGGATTTTTTTTACCAATACCAAAGACTAATGAAAATATCCCAGATTCATATATTGATTATTACTGCCCAAAATGCCAAACACCTATAAGGATTTATTATAGTAGTTTTATGGGTGGTAGACATTGTGAAATGGGATTTGAAATTAAGTATGTAATGAATTAAAAAAGAAAAAATTACGGCGCACAATAAATAGGAATATGAGCGGTCTGCAAGACCCAGCGATTATTCCATGTTGAACTACATCCACTGGTTACAGGGTTATGTACTTCATGACCGTTTTTGTTTGTTTTGAAGATTTTGAAGAAGGAAAATACAATAATCGTTCTTTGACGTATTGCAGGTTTTTTTGCTTTTTACGAGTAAAAACACAATAGGAATGGAGGTCATCTGCCGGATTTTAGTCCCTATTATTGGCATTGAGACATACCATTCCCAATAGCGCTGGTGGCGCAGGTTAAAGGGTTGGCTATGATGGTGTTCGTTTTTTTTCAAAAAGGTTCCATACAGGGGAGCGTACCCTTGGTAGTTCTCTTATGGCCATCATCCGCCCCGACTTGCACCCCGTGCAAAGACAGGGGTTTACGCCCGTAAGTCTTGCGAATCGTTCAATATTGGTTTCGGGTGGCTTTTGTTTCTTTATTAAAGCATCGATACCTGGCTTTTCTTCGGGAACGAACTGCAAGGCGAGGTTCCGCTTGGTGGTGTGGTTATAAATGCCGAACCTACGGATTTTCACGAAACGCCGGGGCAGGATGTGCAGGGCAAACCGTCGCAGGAACTCAACACCATTGAGAGTAACGGACTTTTTGACAGCCCTGTCGCGGTAATCTTTGGCATTGAATGTTACCTTACTGTCGGCGATGTTTAAAATACGCTGATTCGTTATGGCCACCCGGTGAGTATATTGGCCCAGGTACCTGACCACATGTTCAGCGCTTGCCATCGAGGGTTCGCAATGTACCACCCATGGGCTCCGGTATACCTGTTGCACTTTGTGGTTGAAAAGGGGCAGCTCGTTTTGTTTTCGTAAGGCACGTTTCAGGCTATCGAGGAACTTTCCCTTAAAAGCTTCGCTCAGTTGGTGAACAGGATACAGATAATTGCCCGAATGACCGATGTTTTTCCATTGGCCATCCAGGGTATACCCTGCTGCCGGAACAATACAATGGACATGTGGGTGCAGACTCAGGTTCTGTCCCCAGGTATGCAGTACACAAACAGCTCCGGTTTCAACGCCAAAATGCGAGTAACCGAATGACCGAAGTGTATTCCAGACCGCATCAAAGAGCAAACCGTAATACATTCTTTGGTTGTGCAGGAAAACGGCATTAAGATGATGGGGTACGGTGAAAACAATATGGTAATGCTTCACAGGTAAGGTGTTTTGAATCAGATCGTCAATCCAGAATGTCTGTTTTGCTGCCTGACATTTAGGGCAATGCCTGTCGCCACAGCTATTGTAGCTGTATCGCACCGCGCCACAGTCTTCACAAGCCTCCTCATGCCCACCAAGGGCAGCAGTGCGGCATTGGGATATTTTACCCAAGACTTTTAATTGCAAGGGGGAAAGTTTTGTTGTAGCAACTAAGCCGGAACAGAACAAATTAACTGCATCAGCCAGTTCAAACCTTGTCCGCATTCCCGGGGTAGTTATACAATGTATCCAGCGGACTGTGCGGCTTTATCAGCGGACATTGGGCAACATGAAGGTAAATCATGGTAGTGGTAATTTCGGCATGGCCAAGCAGCTCTTTCAGGGTGACAATATTGAGCCCCTGTTCCAGCAGGTGCGTGGCATAGGAATGCCGCAGCGAATGCAGATTCACATCTTTGGTAATAGAAGTCTTTTTCAGGTTCTC
>CAYYHO010000373.1:0-2067 GCA_964471725.1 uncultured Methyloversatilis sp.
GAAGTGGCTGACTTTCATGAAGCGAGGTGATGTTTCACGCATCATGAAAGTTGGCTATCCAGTCGTTGAGGAGGCGTCTTGCCGGGTCGATGAGTTCGCCCGCGCTCAGGCCGATGGGACCATGCCCGGCCGCCACGCAGGCATCGGCGGCGGCGCCGTGCAGATGCACCGCCCCCAGCAGGGCTGCGAGCGGTGGCCAACCCTGGGCCAGCAATGCGGCGAGCATGCCGGCCAGCACATCGCCGCTGCCTGCGCTGGCCAGGCCGGGATTGCCGGTGGTGTTGATGAACCAGCGCTGTCTTTCCGGCGTGGGCGGCGCGGCAACGATGGTGCCGCAGCCCTTGAGGGCGACATGGGCACGAAACCGTTTTGCCAGTTCGAGGGCGGCGGCAAGGCGGTCGGCCTGGATCTCGGCGGTCGAGCAGCCGAGCAGCCGTGCGGCTTCGGCGGGATGGGGGGCCAGTAAACTCGGCGCTGGCCGGACGGCAATCTTGCGCATCAGCAAGGCGCCCTGCGTCAATAAATTGAGGCCGTCGGCGTCGATCACCAGCGGCAAGGGGCTATCGAGGGCCTGCGCGAGCAGTTCGCCCGCCTGCAGCGATTGCCCGAGGCCGGGCCCGATGGCGATCACCGTCGCAGCTTTCAGCGCATCGGCCGGCGCACGCAACATTAGTTCCGGCTGGCTGGCATCGACACTCAATCGCTCCAGCATGCCCAGATAGACGCGGCCGGCGCCGCAGCGCAGGGCGGCACGACCGGCCAGCAGGGCCGCGCCGGCCATGCCGGGCGCGCCGCCGATGATGGCGACGCTGCCATAGCTGCCCTTGTGGCTGTTGCGGCGGCGCGGCAGCAGGCAGTTGTGGAACAGTTCCGGCGTCACCTGTTCACCGTCCGGACTGCCAATATCGAGGTCCAGGTTGCACACGCTGATCCGCCCGCAGTGGTCCGGGCCGTCGCCGGTCAGCAGGCCCGGTTTGAGGGCGATGAAGGTGACGGTATGGCTGGCGCGCACGCACGGTCCGGTTGCCTGTCCGGTGGCGGCATTCAGCCCGCTCGGCACGTCGAGGGCGAGGATCGGGCTGCCGCTGGCATTCATCTGCCGGATCCAGTCAGCGTACTGTCCTTCGATCGGCCGGGTCAGGCCGATGCCGAAGAGGCCGTCGACGATCAGTCCGCCGGGGCGGGTGTCGGCAGGGAATTCGCTTAGACAGGTGCCTCCGGCTTCTATCCATGCATCATGTGCCTGGCGGGCATCGGCGGGAAGGCGGTTCGCCACGCCGGCAAACAGCACGCGCGGCGCATGCCAGGATTCCTTGAGCAGGCGGGCGACCACGAAGGCATCGCCGCCGTTGTTGCCCGGGCCGGCGACGATCAGCGGCGGGCCCGCATCGGCAGCGGAACTCGCCAGCATCCGGCGCGCGACCTGCGCGGCGCCGAGGCCGGCGCGTTCCATCAGCGGCGGGAGCAGCCTGGCATTGGCCGCCTCGATGGCGCGCAAGGCGTCTGTTTGCAGGATGGGGTCGTTCATGGCGCCGATTGTAGTCTCGGGGGATGTTAAAGTGATCCGGTAAAGAGAGAGGGACTTGATCATGACGCTGAACGAATTCCTGCCCGAACTGGCGACGCGCATCGCCGTCGTGCGCCGCGACCTGCACGCCCATCCGGAACTGGCCTTCGCCGAGACGCGCACCGCCAGGGTGGTGGCCGAGCAGCTGAAGAAGCTCGGTCTCGAAGTCCACGAAGGAATTGCCGGCACCGGCGTGGTCGCCTGCCTGCGGGCCGGCGACGGCAAGAGCGCCATCGGCCTGCGTGCCGACATGGATGCCTTGCCGCTGCCGGAGATGAATACCTTTCCGCATCGCTCACGCCATGAAAACCGCATGCATGCCTGCGGCCATGACGGCCATACGGCGACCCTGCTCGGCGCCGCCGAGGCGCTCGTGCGGCTGCGTGACAGCAGCAGTTTCAACGGCACGGTGTATTTCATCTTCCAGCCGGCCGAAGAACATGAGGGCGGCGGGCGCGTGATGGTCGAGGAAGGCCTGTTCGAACGCTTCCCGATGCAGA
>CAYYHO010000374.1:0-2067 GCA_964471725.1 uncultured Methyloversatilis sp.
ACGGCCGGGCGCAGCAAGTCGAAAGACCCAAGGCGACAGACAGTGCAACAGAAACATACCGCCGATGGCTCCGCGAGGAGTTCAGGCAAGGGTGAAATCGTGCGGTAAGAGCGCACGGTCGTACTGGTAACAGCTACGACGGGCAAACCTCATCCGTGGCAAGGCCAAATAGGGGAGCCATGACGTGGCTCGCGTCGCTCCCGGGTAGGCTGCTAGAGGCCGGCGGCAACGTCGGTCCCAGAGGAATGGCTGCCCACGACAGAACCCGGCTTATCGGCGGACTTCCACCATCCCCTTGCCAACGTGCATATTCGCGCAAATGCGTGCCGCTTTGCTTATCCTCGCTCCACAGTGCCGGCTTCTCGTTGGCTCCGTAGCGCAAGCACGAAAACGGTATCGATTTCGGCAACGTAACGGTACAAGGCGATATAGCCATGGGCGCGACGTCCGATCACGAGTTCCCGCTTGCCATTGGTGACGGGACGACCAATCAGGGGATTGTGCTCAAGCACGTCCAGGGCATTGATGATCTCCCGAATGCGCAAGCCGGGATTTTCGACCTGGTGGCTGGCGAGGTGATCAAGAATGCGCTCGAAGTCTTCCCCGACCTCTGTCGCCAATTCGATGGCCGACATGTTCAGCGCGCCAATTTTCGCGCCGCTGGTCGCATAACCTGTTTATCCGCCAAACGCGCTTCGAGATACTCGCGCATTTTCGGCCAGGATACTGTCTTGCCAGACTCGATTAGGCGGGCAAAGCGGTCTTCCGCAGTGGCATCGAAATCGGCGCGTTGCTCCTCCTGTGCCGCCTTTTCCGCAATCGCCTCCAGAATGAAACCATGCGCGGTAGTGCCGGAGCGTTTCACTGCCGCAGCCACACGCGCCTTCAGCTCTTCAGGTATGCGGATGGTCGTCGTGGACATAGCTGTCTCCAGGAAAGGAATGTGCATTCACTGTAGCACACATGCGCTACAGTGAATGCAACTGGCTCCGGCCCGACGATGAACCTCATAATCCACATTCACAATCATTTTTCTTCGATTGATTTATAAGGATATTAATCTGACGGATATTATCCAAAGCCAAGTCTAAGTCATTGTCTCGCCTAGAAAAAAGCCATTTTTTCCCTTGACGTTGCCGAAATGGTGGATTAAAGTGGGGACTAGTGGGATTTAGTGGGAGGCAGGACGGGTGTTCCAAGGGGCGGCGCAACTCAATCTGGATGCGAAGGGACGGCTGGCGATCCCGGCCCGGCATCGGGACGCCCTCACCACGGCCGGCGCCGGCCGGCTGGTGCTGACCGCGCATCCGCACCGCTGCCTGCTGCTCTATCCCGAACCCGCCTGGGAGCCGATCCGCGACAAAATCCTCGCCGCGCCGAGCTTCGACCCGCGTTCGGCCGCCGCCAAGCGCGTGCTGGTCGGCAATGCGCGCGACGCCGAATGCGACGGCGCCGGGCGCATCCTCATCGCCCCGGAATTGCGCGACTACGCCGGCTGCGAAAAGCAGGTCTGGCTGGTCGGCATGGGTTCGCATTTCGAAATCTGGAGCGATGCCGGCTGGCGTCGCCAGCATGAAACCGCCTTCGAGGCCCTGGCGAGCGACGTGCCGCCACCGGGATTCGAGGGGATTTCCCTGTGACCGGGTGCCGTGAGCGCCCCCTCCGCAGCCGCACCTCAGCCGGCGCCCCTGTCGTCGGCGCAATTGTCGGCGCAATTGTCGGCGCATTTGCCCGTATTGCTTCACGAGGCCGTGCAGGCGCTGGCCATCCGGCCGGACGGCTTCTACGTGGATGCGACCTTCGGCCGCGGCGGCCACAGCCGGGCGATCCTGCAGCAGTTGGGGCCGACCGGGCGCCTGGTGGCGCTGGATCGCGACCCGGCCGCCATCGCCGCCGGGCAGGCCCTGCAGGATGTGCGTTTCACGCTGGTGCATGCGCCCTTCAGCCGCCTCGGCGCCGTGCTGGACGGGCTCGGCATCGCCCAGGTGGATGGCATCTTGCTGGACCTCGGCGTCTCGTCGCCGCAGCTGGACGACCCCGCACGGGGGATGAGTTTCCGTTTCGATG